>JALYXH010000143.1 GCA_030947185.1 Actinomycetota bacterium
CGCCGGCCGCCGGCTCGGCAGGGACGGGGTCCAGGCTCGGCACCCGGTAGAGCGACCGCTTCTCGATGTACTGCACGACCCCGTCGGGCACGAGGTACCAGACCGGCGCACCTCGACCCACCCGGACACGGCAGTCGCTCGAGGAGATCGCGAGGGCGGGCACCTCGAGCAGACTGACCGCCCCGTCGGGAAACTCGGGATGCGCGGCCAGCGCGTACCCCGGCCGGGTGACACCAATGAAGTGGGCGAGGGCGAACAGCTCGTCGGCACGGCGCCAGCCGAGAATCTGGGCCAGCGCGTCCGCGCCGGTGATGAAGAACAGGTCGACATCGCCGTGAGCGCTGCGCAGGTCGCGCAGCGTGTCGATGGTGTACGTCGGACCGGACCTGTCGATGTCGATCCGGCTCACCGAGAAGCGCGGGTTGGAGGCGGTCGCGATCACCGTCATGAGGTAGCGGTCCTCGGCCGGGCTCACCTCGCGTCCGGACTTCTGCCACGGCTCGCCCGTGGGCACGAAGACGACCTCGTCGAGGTCGTAGAGGCTGGCCACCTCGCTCGCAGCCATCAGGTGACCGTGGTGGACGGGGTCGAACGTGCCACCCATCACGCCAAGGCGGCGACGCGGACGTGCCATCGTCGCGCTCACAGCCGAAACCCTAACCGCCGCCCACGCCGGTTCCGGGGATCCCGGCAGCTCACACCGGCAGCAGCCGCTGGACGAACTCCTCGAGCTGGGCGACGTTGCGGCACTCGACCATCTCGTCCACCAGCTCGGCGTAGGCGGCGGTGGCGGAGTCGCCCGAGCCCCAGTAGGAGGCCGGCTCGGGGTTGAGCCAGTAGGAGTGGCGGGCCTGCCGGCACAGCTGCCGCAGCGTCGCGGCCCCGGTCGACCGGTAGTTGTTCCGCGCGTCGCCCAGCACCAGGAGCGAGGTGCGCGGGCCGACGGCATCCGGGTAGTGCTCGGCGAAGACCTCGAACGCGTGGCCGTAGTCACTGTGCCCGTCGAACCAGACCAGGTCCGCCTCCGCCGCCATCCGGGACATGACGTCGGGGAACCCACCGGCCGACTCCATGCTGGGCCGGAAGAAGTCCGTCACCTCGTCGGTGGTGTCGATGAAGGCGAACGCGCGGACCTTGGTGAACTGCTCGCGCAACGCGTAGGCGAGCATCAGGGTGAAGTGCGCGAACGAGGACACCGAGCCGCTGACGTCGCAGAGCACGACCAGCTCCGGCTTGTGCGGCTTGTGCGGCCGGTGGTGGGTGACCAGTGGCACGCCACCTGTCCCGAGCGAGGCGCGCACGGTCCGCCGGAAGTCGAGCCTGCCGTTGCGTCCGAGCCGCCGCCGGGCCGTCAGCCGGGTCGCGAGCCGCCGGGCCAGCGGGAAGACGCGTCGGCGCAGCTCGACCAGGTCGTCGCGGGAGGCGCGCAGGAAGTCCACCTGGTCGGTCAGCGGCTTGACGGCCGTCCTGGCCACCTTCTCGTGGCCGCGTTCCTCAGCCAGCCGACGGCGTACCTCTCCCTCGACCATCTCCTCGAACTGGCGCATCCGCTCCTTGATCGTCTCCCGGGCCACCCGCTCGGCCAGCCCGCCGCGCTCGAGCTCGCCGAGCATCGCCTCGAGCAGCGAGGCCATCAGCGTCTCAGGCGAGAGCTGGCGCAGCACGCGGTAGGAGAACCAGGACTGCCGGCCGGGCTGGGCGTCGGCCTGTCCGAGGGACAGCACCGACTCCCGCGCCAGCCGGCGCAGCCCCTCCTCGTCACCGTCGAGCAACAGCTTCATCAACGCGTCCCGCAGCGCATCGCGGTCGCGCGGGTCGAGCGGGCCGTCCGCACCCTCGACCGGCTCGCCGCCCTCGCCGTACGCCGATGCCGTCGTGCCGTCGCCGATCGCGCGCGGCCACCACAGGTCGAAGATCGTGTCGAAGGCGAGCCGGTGCGCCGGCCGCTTGACCGTCGTGGCGGCGAAGGCGGCCCGCAGCCCCTCACGGTCGAGCAGGTCGACGGTGTTCATGGCGCGGACGGCGTCGAGGGACTCGGCCAGCGAGACGGGCAGGCCGGCCTGCCGCAGCGCGCCGACAAAGCTGACCGTGCGGTCGAGCAGCCCCTCAGCCATCGGCGCTCAGTTCAGCTTGAGCTGAGCCGACGCGCGCACCTGGTCACTCGCGTGCTTGAGCACGACACCGAGGGTGTCGCGCACGGCCGCCTCGTCGAGGGTGTCCAGCCCGAGCGCCACCAGCGTGTGCGCCCAGTCGATCGTCTCCGCGATCGACGGCGACTTCTTCAGCTCCAGCGCCCGCATCGCCCGCACGGTGCGGACCAGCGACTCCGCCAGCGCCTCGGACACCTCGGGCACCCGGGAGAGCACGATCGCCTTCTCGCGCTCGGCGCTGGGGTAGTCCAGATGCAGGTAGAGACAGCGCCGCTTGAGCGCCTCCGACAGCTCGCGAGTGGCGTTGGAGGTCAGCACGACGAGCGGGCGGCGTACGGCGGCGATGGTGCCGAGCTCGGGGATGGTCACCTGGAAGTCCGAGAGGACCTCGAGCAGCAGGCCCTCCACCTCGACGTCGGCCTTGTCGGTCTCGTCGATGAGCAGCACGGTCGGCTCGGAGCGCCGGATGGCCGTCAGCAGCGGCCGGGCAAGCAGGAACTCCTCGCTGAAGATGTCGTCGTGCACGTCGTTCCAGGTGCCCGAGTCCCCCCCCGAGGCCTGGATGCGGAGCAGCTGCTTCTTGTAGTTCCACTCGTAGAGCGCGCGGGCCTCATCCAGCCCTTCGTAGCACTGCAGCCGGATCAGCTCGGCGCTCGACGCGGTGGCGACCGCCTTCGCCAGCTCGGTCTTGCCGACGCCCGCAGGCCCCTCGACAAGCAGCGGCTTGCCCAGCCGGTCGGCCAGGAACACGGTGGTGGAGATCGCATCGTCGGCGAGGTAGCCAGCCCGACCCAGCCGTTCCCTGACGTCGTCGACCGAGCCGAAGACGGGCTGCTGCATGCCAAGGGTCCCTACGCCGCGACCAGTTACCGAACCCGATTCTAGCCGCGGCGCCGCGGACCCCTGCTACTTGCCCCCGTAGGGCACCATCCACGACAGCACCGATGTCGACTGCAGGTAGACGATCACACACATCAACAGCAGGAAGAGCAGGCTCCAGCCGATCACCTTGCGGAACAGCTCGCCCTCCCGGCCGGCCATGCCCACGGCACCGGCGGCGATCGCCAGGTTCTGCGGCGAGATCATCTTGCCCAGCACGCCGCCGGAGGAGTTGGCCGACGCCATCAGCAGCGGCGACAGGTGTGCCTTCTGCGCGGCGGTGACCTGGAGCGCGCCGAATAGGGAGTTGGAGGAGGTGTCGGAGCCGGTCACCGCGACGCCCAGCCAGCCGAGGATCGAGGCGAGGAAGGCGAAGAAGCCACCGGTGCCGGCCATGAACAGGCCCAGCGTCTTGGTCTGGCCCGACTGGTTCATGACGAACGCCAGCGCCAGCACGGCCATCACCGTGATGATCGCGAACTTCAGCTGGTCGAGGGTGGCGAGGTAGGCCCGCGCCGCCCGCGCCGGGCTCACGCGCAGGACCAGCATCGTCACCAGACCGGCGAGCAGCAGCAGCGTGCCGGCCGCACTGAGGTAGTTCAGCTTGAACACCGTCGCGATCGGCTTGTTGGCGTCGCTCAGGATGTGCAGGTTGGGCCAGTTGTAGAGGTGGGTGTAGCGCTCCAGTCCGGTGCCGGTCTGACCGACCTTGGTCGGGGCCTTGCCCGTGATCGCGGGCACGCGGGTCGCCAGCACGAAGATCGCGATGATGATCAGGTACGGCGCGTAGGCGCGGGCGACCTCACTCTTCGTGTCGGCCAGCTGCGGGGCGCGGGCGGCGCTGCCACTGCGGTCCTCGGGCACGGTGTTCGCCGCCACCCGACCGCCGAACTCCGGCTCGTCCTTGTCCGACGCTCCGCCGGCCACCGCCGGTCGAGAGGTGGCCCGCCGGCCGGCCGGCTCCCCTGGCTCGTTCTCCACGTAGCCCTCACGGGGGTGCCAGACCTGCAGGAAGCCGATGAGCGCGAGGGCCGCCGCCAGCGACGCGACGATGTCGGTCAGCTCGACCGAGAAGTAGTTCGAGGAGAGGAACTGGGCGAACCCGAAAACCACACCGCACAGAAGCGCGCCCGGCCAGACCTGCCGGATGCCACGGATCCCATCGACGATGTAGACGAGCGCCAGTGGAACAAAGATCGCAAGAATCGGCGTCTGCCGACCCACCATCGAGCCGAGGTGGCTGACCGGGATCTTCGTCACCACGGCCAACGTAGTGATCGGCACGGCGAGCGCGCCGAACGCCACCGGCGCGGTGTTGGCCACCAGCGCGACGGTCGCTGCCTTGAGCGGCCGGAAGCCCAGCGCGATCAGCATGACCGAGCTGATCGCCACCGGCGTACCGAAGCCGGCGAGGGCCTCCATCAGCGCGCCGAAGCAGAACGCGATGATGATCGCCTGGATCCGCTGGTCGTCGCTGACTCGGGAGAACGACCGGCGCAGGACGTCGAAGTGGCCGGTCTCCACCGTCATGTTGTAGATCCAGATCGCATTGATCACGATCCACAGGATCGGGAAGAAGCCGAAGGCGGCTCCCCAGGCGCCGGAGTTGAGGGCCGACCCGATCGGCATCGGGTAGACGAAGACCGCGATCACGATGGCGACTGCCAGCGAGATCAAGGCCGCCAGCCATGCCGTCATCCGGACCACACCCAGCAGCACGAACAGGGTGAGCAACGGCAGGGCGGCGAAGATCGATGTCAGCCCCAACGAGTGCGACACCGGGTCGTAAACCTGCCGGTAGCTCTCCGCGAGAATCATGGTCTCCCCTTCGGCGCGGGCGGTCGAGTTGGTGCGCCGGCTCTCACTCGTTGGACGAGCGAGACATATCCGGCGGCGGAACCCTAGTCCTAACGATCGGTCAGTGTGCTCACCGGCACGCCACGAATGGATGCGTCGAGCACCTCGACGGTGTGCGCCAGCGCCATCGGCTTGCCGGCCCGCTCCAGGCTGGCCGCGATCTGCATGAGGCAGCCGGGGTTGGCCGTCACCAGCATCTGTGCACCTGTCGCCAGCACGTTGCGCGCCTTGCGCTCCCCGAGCTCGCGGGCCGGGTCGGGCTCGACGATGTTGTAGACACCGGCCGAGCCGCAGCAGATCTCCGCCTCGGTGATCTCTTTGATCTCCAGGCCCGGGATGTCGCGCAGCAGCGTGCGTGGCTGGGCCCGGATGCCCTGCCCGTGGGACAGGTGACAGGCGTCGTGGTAGGCGATCGTCGCGTGGACCGGATGACGCGGCGCCACCGGCTCGAGCTCGGTCAGCAGCTCGGAGACGTCCCGCACCCGGCCGGAGAACGCCGAGGCCCGCTCGGCGTAGAGCGGGTCGTCACGAAGCAGGTGGCCGTAGCCCTTCATCGCCGAGCCGCAGCCGGCGGCATTGACCACCACCTCGTCGACCTTGGCCCGCTCGAAGCTGGAGATGAGCCGCCGGGCGAACCCCTTGGCCTCCTCCTCACGTCCCATGTGCCCGGACAGCGCGCCGCAGCAGCCCTGACCGGCCGGAGCCACCACCTCGCAGCCCTCGGCCGCGAGCACCCGCGCGGTGGCGGCGTTGACGCCCGGGAAGAACACCCGCTGCACGCAGCCGGTGAGCATGCCGACGGTCCGACGCTGAGTGCCCTTGGCCGGCGTACGCACCGGCACCTTCTCCGACTCCTGCATGCGTGGCGCGAGCGACTCCATGGCAGCCAGGTTCTGCGGCAGCAGCCGCAGGATGCCGCTGCGCTTGACCAGGTCGGCCAGGCCGGAGCGCTGGTAGAGCTTGAGCGGGCCCGCCGCCAGCCGCAGCCGGTCGGGGTAGGGGAACAAGGCGAAGATCGCCGTACGGAGCAGCCGCTGGCGGGCCGGCCGGTCGAACCGGCGCTCGACCTGCGATCGCGTCGCCTCGATCAGCTTCTCGTACTGCACGCCGGACGGGCAGGCCGTCACACAGGCCAGGCAGCCCAGGCACTGGTCGAAGTGGCGGACCATCTGGCCGTCCATCGGCTCACCGTGCAGGCCCTGGTTCATGAGGTAGACCCGGCCGCGCGGGGAGTCCATCTCCTCGCCCCACAGCAGATAGGTCGGGCAGGTCGGCAGGCAGAAGCCGCAGTGCACGCAGTCGTCGACCAGCTCTTGCTCGGGCGGGTGCTGCTCGTCGAACGCGGGCACGAGCACGTCGGTGCCACCCAGGCCCCGCGTGGCGTTCCGCGTCGACGGGCCCAAGGTGATCGTCTGCGCGAGGTCCCGCTGCCGGCTGGCGCCGACCACCGCGGCGACCGCGCTCTCGTGGGCGCGCTCGGGCACCTGCCCGTCGATCCCCTGCTCGGCCTGCTGGTCGGTCACTCAGATCCCTCCTACGAAGCGGCCGGGGCTCATCCGGTGGTCCGGGTCGAACTGGTCCTTCACCCTGCGCATGACGGGCAGGGCGTCACCGACCGGCCCCCACACGTCGAGGGCAGCCTTGACGTCGGGTGGCGCCTGCAGGACGACGACGCTTCCGTCGTACGGCGCGAGCGCGCTGCGCAGCCGGTCGAGCGCCGGCGCCGCCGATGCCGGGTCAGCCGGGCCGGCCAGGCCGACGTAGCTGATCCCGCTGCCGGCGGAGGAGCGCAGGTCCCCGCGGAGGCCGGCGGAGGTGGCGGCCGTCGCGACGGCGTCGAGCACATGCGCGAGGGCCGCCGTCTCAGCCGAGATCTTGAGTCCGATGTCGTGCGGGCCGTAGGGCCGCTCGTCCCACCCGCCGGGCACCGTGTCGTCCACGCGAAGGGCGCCACCAAGGAGCGCGGAAGCCGTGCTGGCCTGCGCCTCCACGCCCGGCTCGATCCCCTCGAGCAGGATCGCCAGGCCGCCGCCACCCTCGGCGGGCCAGCTCAGCTCGACCGCGCTGGGCACCAGCTGCGAGTGGATCACCGCCTGCACCAGCCGGTCGGCGTGCTCGGGCGAGTCGACGTCGACGGTCACCACCCGACGCGCCACCGGAGCGGGGTGCAGGCGGACGATCGCCTCGGTGATCACACCGAGCGTCCCCAGCGACCCGGTGAACAGCTTGCCGAGGTCGTAGCCGGCGACGTTCTTGACGACCTTGCCGCCGGCCTTGGCCACCGTGCCGTCACCCAGCACGACGGTCACGCCGATCAGCAGGTCGCGCATCGTGCCGTAGAGCAGACGCCGTGGGCCGCTGGCGTTGGCGGCGATGATCCCGCCGAGGGTCGCACCGGGCTCCGGCGGGTCGAGCGCGAGCACCTGGTTGGCACCGGCGACCCGCTCCTGCAGCCCCGCCAGTGGAGCCCCCGCCTGCACGCGGGCGACCAGGTCGCCGGCCGTGTGCTCGAGCACCTCGGCCATCCGGGTCATGTCGAGGACGAGGTCGACCGCGCTCGGCGGTGCGCCCCAGCCGAGCTTGCTGCCGCTGCCTCGGGGCACCACCCGCAGGCCGTGCTCTCCCGCGGCCAGCAGTACGCCGTGCACCTCGTCGGTGGACGCCGGCGCCACGACGATCGAGGGCAGCACGCCGTCGACTGCGTCCGCCTGGGTGGCCGGACGCGCGTGCGCGTCGCCGCAGATCTTCTGCAGACCGGCCAGCGCCTCCTCCGCCGGTGCGACGGGCATCAGAACACCTCCGCCAGGCCGGCCTTCTCGGCCGGGTGCTGGTCGCCGGCGTGGTGCACGCGTGGAACCTCGCCGCACAGCCGCGGCGTCGGGAACAGCTTTCCCGGGTTGGAGATGCCGGTCGGGTCGAAGGCGCACCGGACCCGCTGCATGGTCTGCAAGTCGTCGTCGGTGAACATCCGGCTCATGTACTTGCGCTTGTCCATGCCGACACCGTGCTCACCGGTGATCGACCCGCCGTACTCGATGCAGATGTCGAGGATCGCACCGGCGACCTTCTCCGCCTGCGCCTCCTGGCCCTCCTTGGCGCCGTCGAAGAGCACCAGCGGGTGCAGGTTGCCGTCGCCGGCGTGGAAGACGTTGGCCACCCGTACCCCGCTCTCGCTCGCGATCTCGCCGATGCGGCGCAGCGCCGCGGGCAGGTTCGTCCGCGGTACGACGCCGTCCTGGACGATGTAGTCCGGACTGATCCGCCCCACCGCCGCGAACGCCGACTTGCGGCCCTTCCAGAACAGCGCCCGCTCGGCGTCGTCGACCGCGATCCGGATCTCGAAGGCACCGTTGCGGCGGGCGATCTCGGTCACCTCGTCGAACTGGTGGTCCACCTCGGCCTGCGGCCCGTCGAGCTCCACGATGAGCACCGCACCGGCACCGTCGGGGTAGCCGCAGTGCACAGCTGCCTCGGCCGCCTCGATGGCCAGCGCATCCATCATCTCGACGGCTGCCGGAACGACCCCCGCCGCGATGATGTCGGAGACGGCAGCTCCCGCCTGGTCTGTGTCGGGGAACCCGGCCAGCAGGGTCTTGACCGCCTCCGGCTTGCGCACCAGGCGCAGCGTCACCGAGGTGGCCACGCCCAGGGTGCCCTCGGACCCGACGAACGCGCCGAGCAGGTCGTAGCCGGGGTGGTCGAGGGCCTTGCCGCCGAAGGTCACTGCCGAGCCGTCGGGCAGCACCACGTCGGCGCCGGTGACGTGGTTGGTCGTGAAGCCGTACTTCAGGCAGTGCGCGCCGCCGGAGTTCTCGGCGACGTTGCCGCCGATTGAGCAGACCTGCTGGCTCGACGGATCGGGGGCATAGTAGTAGCCGAACGGCGCTACTTGCTTGGTGATGTCGAGATTGGTGACGCCGGGCTCCACGGTGACGCGCTGGTTCGGGATGTCGACGTCGAGGACGCGGTTAAGGCGAGCGAGCGCGATCACAAGCCCGCCGGCAACCGGCAGCGCGCCGCCGGACAGGCC
>JALYXH010000169.1 GCA_030947185.1 Actinomycetota bacterium
GCCTGGCCACGCGGCGGCGGCAGGAGCTGATGGCGGCGGCCGGCTGTGTCGGTGCTGCCCGGGTCGAGCTGCTCGGCTACGCCGACTCCGGCCTGGACGGCCAGGAAGGCGGAGCCGGCTCGTTCGCCCGGACCGCTGTCGACGAGGCAGCCGGCCGGCTGGCCGAGGTCCTGCGCGAGGAGCGGGCGGACGTCCTCACCGTGTACGACGAAGCCGGTGGCTACGGACATCCCGACCACCGCCAGGTGCGTCGGGTGGGGATGCGGGCAGCGGCGCTGGCGGGCACGCCTGTCGTCCTGGAGGCCACTGTCGACCGCCGGCTCATCAAGCGGGCGGCCCGGCTGGTGGCATGGCTGCCCGGGTTGCCGCCCGAGTTCGCCCCGAGCCGGTTCGACTCCGCGTACACAGCATCCGAGGCCATTACCCACTGTGTCGACGTTCGCCACTTCTCGGCCGCCAAACGGGCCGCCATGGCTGCGCACGTCAGCCAGGGTACGGCGGATGCCGGCGTCCGCACCTTGGCGGTCTTCCTGCGACTGCCGCGGCCCCTGTTCACACTGGTGTTCGGGCGGGAGTGGTTCGTCGAGATCGGCCGCGCACCGGGACCGGTACTCGACGACATCTTCGCGACCTCCCGCTCACTCGACCGGTACGGGCCGACCGCCGGTGACTGAGCAGGTCGACGCAGACGCCTCCGCGAAGCAGTCACGGTCACCTTTCGTCCTGGGGTTCGTGTGCACGTTGGCGGCACTGACCGTCTTCGTGCTGGCCCGCTCGCTGCTGCTGGTGCGCGGGGTCCTGTTGCTGTTCGTCACCGCCGCCGTCTTGGCCGTAGGGCTGGACCTGGTTGTGCAGTTCCTGCAGCGGCGCGGCTGGCGGCGCGGCTGGGCCGTCGCCGTCGTACTGCTGGGACTGGCTGTCGTCGTGGGCGCGATCGCCGCCGTACTGGTGCCGGTGGTGGTGAGCCAGGTGTCGCACCTGGTGGCCCGCTCGCCCGAGCTGGTGCGCGACGTCCGCAAGAACAACACGGGCGCGCTCGGGCAGCTCGACAGGCGCTTCCACATCGCCGACACGCTCGCCCGCAAACAGCCCGACGTGGCCGCTTTCATCACCCCGGGCACGGTCCTGGTGGTGGTCCGCACCGCCCTGGGTGTCGCCGGCGCGATGCTGACGATGTTCGCCCTGACGATCTACCTCGTCATCGAGATGCCATCGGTGAAAGGTGCGCTCTACCGGCTCTATCCGCGCAGCCGTCGCGCGCGGGCTGCCTTGTTGACCGACGAGATCCTGCGCCGCACCGGCGGTTTCATTCTGGGAAACCTGCTCACGTCGGCGGTAGCCGGCGTCGGTACGGCGGCCTGGGCACTGGCGCTCGGCATCCCCTTCGCGCTGGCGCTGGGGTTGTTCGTCGCGATCGCCGACCTGATCCCCGTCGTCGGGTCCACGCTGGCCGGGATCGTGGTGGCGCTGGTCGCGCTGTCGGTCTCGCTGCCGGTCGCCGTCGCGACCGTGGTGTTCTTCATCGTCTACCGGCTCTTCGAGGACTACCTGCTCTCGCCGCGGGTGATGCGCCGAACGGTGGACGTCTCACCCATCACGACCATCGTCGCGCTGCTGATGGGCGGAGCGCTGCTCGGGATCGTGGGCGCGCTGTTGGCCATCCCGGTCGCCGCGGCGGTGCAGCTGATCATGAGCGAGGTCGTCCGGCCTCGACTCGACGAGACGTGACGCGGCGTGGCGTGGCGGCCGGCTACCTGGTCAGGGCGGACCGGCCGGATGCTCCCGAGGTGCGGGCGCTTCTCGCGATCCACCTGCGCTGGACGCGGATGATCAGCCCTCCACAGGACGTGCATGCCCTGGCTGTCGAAGAGCTGCTCGCCTCCCGTGTGGCGTTCGTCAGCATCCGTTGCGAGGGGGTGCTGCTGGGTGTCGGCGCCCTGAAGCAGCTCGAGCCGGGGCACGCCGAGGTGAAGTCGATGCACACGGCAGAGGCCGCCCGCGGACGCGGGGTCGGCCGCGCTCTCCTCGACCACCTCGTCGCCACGGCACGCAGCACGGGCATCGAGCGGCTGAGTCTGGAGACCGGTTCGATGCGGGAGTTCGCGCCGGCCCGGACTCTGTACGAGTCGGCCGGCTTCCGTCGCTGTCCACCCTTCGGCGACTACGTCGACAGTCCCAACAGCGTCTACCTGACGCTGGTTCTCTAGCGCTGTGGTCGGCCTCGCCAGTCGACCACCTGGGAGCTCCTGATCAGTCGTGGTCTTGTGTGGTCGGCGGCGACGTGGCGCGTCACAACCGTGCGGTCGCTGCTCGGATGAGCACGGCGACCCAGGTCCGGAACGGCCGCCAGGGCTCGGCGAGGGCCGTCAGCTGGTCGGGGCCGGGAGGTGCCGGGAGGTCGTAGAGCTGGGCGACAAGTGCCTGCAGCCTGGGCTCTTGCGTCGGCAGGAGGTCGGCGTGCCCGGTGGCCCGGATCAGCACCAGCGCGCTGTAGAACGGTCCGATCCCGTCAAGTCGACGAAGGGCGGCGCCGGCCTCATCGATGGGAAGGGAGCGCAGGGTGTCGGCGTCCAGCCGTCCGTCCAGCGCCGCGGTCGCCACCCGGTGCAGACGTCCGAGCTTGAGATCGGGCAGGCCCGGGAACTGCTCGATGCCCAGGAGCTGCTCGGGTAGCGGGAAGGCAGCCATCTCCTGATCGGCAACAACGAATCGACGGCCGTGCTGCCTGTTGAGCTGCTCGCGCAGTCGAGCCATCTGGGCCGCTGGTCGCCGCGCCGAGAGGATGGACCAGGCGGCTGCCTCGTACGGCGAGTAGAACAGCGGAGGCCGCAAGCCGGGGGCGACCGCCTGGAGTCGGGCGACCACCCGGTCGCGCTTCCCGACGGCAAGGAAGTCCTCGCCGTCGTGGTCCAGGGAGAGAACGCGGGCGACCTGTGCCCGCACGGCGCCGGTGTCCGCGTAGCCATCAACCCAACCGTGCACGCCGTCGTCGTCCTGGCGGAGGGCTACCGCGACCTGGTCCCGGTAGCCGTCGAGACAGAAAGCGAGGCGCATCACGCCTTCGTAGGGCTGGCTGTCGCGCTGGCCGAAGCCGAACGTCGTCGCCTCTTTCAAGGAGAACGGCCCGGACGGCACGATGGTGAAGTCGGCCTGATGCATCTGTGCCTCTCCTCCGGCGCCCACGCGCGGTGATGGTCGACTGCCCGGTGCCTCAGAGGCGGACTGGTCGAGCGAGCGTCGCGCACGGCTCCGACAAAATTCACCGACGCCGGCCGCGCATTGACCGGATGAGACCAAGGAGATGACCGTCTGCGCAGCGCAGGTCGTCCTCAACGACGGGCGATGTTCGCCGGACAGCTGCCAGACTTGAAACCGCCGGATGCGACCGCTGCTCTGGCGCAGGGCCCGCGGCCGGTCAAGCCGGTTACCTAGCCGGCGTTCATGATCTCGCCGATGTGCAATGCACTCGGGGGCCCGAGACTGCCCGGGGCAGTCTTCGCCCACGCGATGGCCGCTTGGGAGCCAGCCTCCGCATGCTCCTGGGAGTCCCAGCGGGAGATTGACACGACGTTGTCGCCAGAGTCGACGATCTCTAGGCGCTCGAAGCCGAGCTGCTTCCGGTAGAGAGGAAGGAGCTCGGCATCCACGCTCTGTCTCAGCTCGTCAACTTTGGCCGAGTCGATGGGGTAGGTGGCTACTCGGATGACCGTCACGACACGTCCTCCCTCGTCCGTCCGACAGTGCTGCCGCCCGGGCAGACAGTCAATAGTGCCGGCAGACGTGAGGGCGGCGGTCTGAACGAGCGCCTGCTTCCTCATGAGCGCCGAAGCCTCGCTACCTGGGTCCGCACTATCCGGTCGATATCGTGCCCCGAAGAGCCATGTGTGCACGACGTCGTGGGGAAGCGATTGGCGCGCCCGGCAGGACTCGAACCTGCGACCCAGTGCTTAGAAGGCACTCGCTCTATCCGCCTGAGCTACGGGCGCCTGGCCGCCGCAGTGTCCCACTCCGCCCGCCGCTTCCGCGCGGGCCGCCGGTCGGCGATATGCACATGTCCGCGGCATCCACAGATTCGGTGCCGGCAGCTCAGCAGCGCTGGCGGCGGGCGATCGTTCAACTCCGCCGGCAAACGGGCCGGCTGACCGCGACTCTCGTTCCGCAGGAGGCCCCGCTATGCAACAGCCACCGTTCACCCTCGTCGGCAACATCGTCACCGACCCCCAGTTGCGCGTGACCAAAGACGGCGTCCCGGTGGCGAACTTCCGGATCGCCTCGACGCCGCGGCGCTACGACTCGACGGCCGGCCAGTGGCGCGACGGCGACACCATCTTCATGGGCGTCAGCTGCTGGCGGGCGACGGCACAGAACGTGCACGCGTCGATGCGCAAGGGTGACCCCGTCCTGGTGACCGGGCGGCTGGCTCAGCACTCGTTCGAGGGTAAGGACGGGCAGGCACGCACCAGCATCGAGATCGAGGCCACGGCAGTGGGTCCTGACCTCGCGAGGGGTACGGCGAAGTTCACCCGGACCAGGTCGGCGGAGGCCGGCACGACGACGACGGAGGCGCCCCCTGAGCAGGAGGACGCGCCCTCAGAGGCTCCGGGAGCCGGGAGTACAGAGTCTTCCGACGTCCACCTCGTGGCGGCCGGAGGCGAGCCCGCACGGGCGGTGGCGTGAGCCGCTCCCGGTCAGCCGCGGGCGCGGCTGCCCGTAGGCTGGACGCATGGCTCAGTACATCTACTCGATGCAGAAGGTGCGCAAGGCGCACGGTGACAAGGTCATCCTCGACGACGTCACGCTCGCGTTCCACCCCGGCGCGAAGATCGGCGTCGTGGGTCCCAACGGCGCCGGTAAGTCCAGCGTTCTCAAGATCATGGCCGGGCTGGACCACCCGTCCAACGGCGATGCGACGCTGTCACCCGGGTACTCCGTCGGCCTGCTGGCTCAGGAGCCGCAGCTCGACGAGACCAAGGATGTCCGCGGCAACGTCGAGGACGGCGTGGCGGCCACTCGTCAGATCTTGAGCCGTTACGACGAGATCGGCGAGAAGCTCGGCTTCGCCGAGGGCGACGACATGCAGAAGCTGCTCGACGAGATGGCGGAGCTGCAGGAGAAGATCGACCACGCCAACGCCTGGGAGCTCGACAGTCAGCTCGAGATGGCCATGGACGCGTTGCGCTGCCCACCGAGCGAGGCAGCGGTCACCGAGCTGTCAGGGGGCGAGCGGCGCAGGGTCGCGCTGTGCCGGCTGCTGTTGCAGCAGCCGGACCTGCTCCTGCTCGACGAACCGACCAACCACCTCGACGCCGAGAGCGTCGAGTGGCTGGAGAACCACCTGGCCAACTACGCGGGCGCCGTGCTCGCCGTTACCCACGACAGGTACTTCCTCGACAACGTTGCCGGCTGGATCCTGGAGATCGACCGCGGGCACACCTATCCCTACGAGGGCAACTACTCCACCTACCTCCAGGCGAAGGCGACCCGGATGAAGGTGGAGGGCCAAAAAGACGTCAAGCGCAAGAAGGAGCTCGAGCGCGAGCTGGAGTGGGTCCGGTCGAACCCGAAGGCCAGACAGGCCAAGAGTCGCGCCCGGCTCAACCGCTACGAGGAGCTCGCCGCCGAGGCGGAGAAGTCGGGTCCGATCGACACCGACGTCATCCACATCCCGCCGGGCCCGCGGCTCGGCGGCCAGGTGCTCCAGGCGGTCGACCTGAGCAAGGGCTTCGGCGACCGGACCTTGATCAACGACCTGTCCTTCTCGCTGCCTCGCGGCGGCATCGTCGGCATCATTGGCCCCAATGGGGTGGGCAAGACCACGCTGTTCAAGATGCTCGTCGGTGACGAGAAGCCCGACAGCGGCGAGCTGCGGCTAGGCGAGACGGTGTCCGTCTCCTACGTCGACCAGAGCCGGTCCCGTCTCGACCCGACCAAGAACCTGTGGGAGGTCATCTCCGACGGCCTCGACTACATCAAGGTCGGCAGCCGGGAGATGTCGAGCCGGGCCTATGTCGCGAACTTCGGCTTCAAGGGACCTGACCAGCAGAAGCCGGTCGGGGTGCTCTCGGGTGGCGAGCGCAACCGCCTCAACCTGGCGCTCACGCTCAAGGACGGCGGCAACGTGCTGCTGCTCGACGAGCCGACCAACGACCTCGACGTGGAGACGCTGCGCTCGCTCGAGGACGCGCTCGAAGAGTTCCCGGGCTGCGCTGTCGTCGTCAGCCACGACCGGTGGTTTCTGGACCGGGTGGCCACCCACATGCTGGCTTGGGAAGGCACCGACGACGACCCGGCCCGGTGGTTCTGGTTCGAGGGCAACTTCGCCGACTACGAGCGCAACAAGCTGGAGCGACTCGGCGCCGACGCCGCCCGGCCGCACCGGGTCACCTACCGCAAGCTGGTGCGCGACTGAGGAGTCAGCGATCAGGACCGGCGCAGCCAGGCCGCCGCATCGGTGGGTAGCCCCCCGTCGACGAGCGATTTGCTGCACAGCAGCAGCTCTCCCGCGGGCAGCTCGAGCGGGTCGGCCGAAAGGTTCACCGCGCAGACCACGTCACCGCGCGCGAACACCAGCGCACCCTCCGAAGCCGGCAGCCAGGCCAACGCAGCCTCCGCCAGTGCGGGCAGGTCGTGCCGCAGGCGCAGGCTCCGGCGGTAGAGCTCCAGCGTCGACGCCGGGTCGCCGTCCTGGGCAGCCACGGTGTAGCCCTCCCAGCCGGCCGGCATCGGCAGCCACGTCGGCGTGCCGGCGGGAGCGAAGCCGTACGGCGGCTCGGACCCGATCCACGGCATCGGCACCCGGCAGCCGTCCCGACCGCGCTCGGCACGGCCCGAGCGGGTCCAGATCGGGTCCTGCAGCACCTCGTCCGGCAGGTCGACCTCGGGCAGTCCCAGCTCCTCGCCCTGATAGACGTACGCCGGACCCGGCAGGGCCAGCATCAGCATGACCGCGGCCCGGGCCCTTGCCTCGCCGAGCGCCCCGCCGCCGTAACGCGTCACATGCCGGGTCACGTCGTGGTTCGACAGCACCCAGGTGGCGGGCGCGCCGACGCCGGACATGGCGGCGATCGAGTGGTCGATCGCATCGCGCAGCTCGGCCGCCGACCAGTCAGCCCGCAGCAGTCGGAAGTTGAACGCCATGCTGAGCTCGTCCGGCCGCACATACCTGGCCAGCGCCTCGTCGTCGTACACCCACACCTCGCCGACGGCCATCCGCTCGCCCGGGTAGGAGTCGAGCACCAGCCGCCAGCGCCGGTAGACGGCATGCACGTCGGGCTGGTCCCAGGTGAACTGGACGGCGGGGTCGGCCGCGAACATGCCCACCAGCGCCGGCTCCGGGTTGTCGCGCAAGGCCGGGTCCTTGAGCAGCCCGTGGGCGACGTCGATCCGGAAGCCGTCCACGCCGCGGTCGAGCCAGAACCGCAGCGTCCGCTCGTGGTCCGCGCCGATCTCGGGGTTGCGCCAGTTGAGGTCAGGCTGTTCGGGAGCGAACAGGTGCAGGTACCACTGCCCATCCGGCACCCGCGTCCAGGCCGGCCCGCCGAAGACCGACTCCCAGTTGTTCGGAGCCCCCGCGCCGCCCGGCCCGCGCCCGTCACGGAACAGGTAGCGGTCGCGTTCGGGGCTGCCGGGCCCGGCCGCGAGCGCTGCCCGGAACCACTCGTGCCGGTCGGAGGAGTGGTTGGGCACGATGTCGACAGTGACCCGCAGGCCGATCTGGTGGGCGTCACTGACCAGTGCGTCGAAGTCGGCGAGGTCCCCGAACAGCGGGTCCACACCGCGCGGATCGGCCACGTCGTAGCCGTGGTCGGCCATCGGCGAGGGATAGAACGGGGTGAGCCAGAGGGCGTCGACGCCCAGGTCGCGCAGGTAGGGCAGTCGCGCCCGCACGCCGGCCAGGTCGCCGATGCCGTTGCCGTCCGAGTCGCTGAAACTCCGGACGTAGACCTGGTAGAAGACCGCGTCCCGCCACCAGGAGCGGTCGGGACGGGCGGGGCTCACATAGCTCCTCGCGAGGTCGGGTCAGGTCACGCGCCTGCCATCCTCGCAGCCCACCGCAGCCCGCCGGCGGCCGGCGGCGCTAGACCCGGTTGACCAGCGAGTACGCCGCCGAGACCAGGTAGTCCCACAGCGGCGCCTCGGCGGCCGGCGGCAGGCCCAGCGAGTCGACCGCGGTGCGCATGTGCCGTAGCCAGGCGTCTCGTTCGGCCGGCCCGATGTCGAACGGCGCGTGCCGCATCCGCAGGCGCGGGTGGCCGCGGGTCTCGCCGTAGGTGCGCGGGCCGCCCCAGTACTGGATCAGGAAGAGGCGCAGGTGCTCCTCGGCCGCGGTGAGGTCGTCATCGGGGTAGAGCGGGCGCAGCACCGGGTCGTCGCCCACGCCCTCGTAGAACCGGGCGACCAGCCGGCGGAACGTCTCCTCGCCGCCGAACGCGTCGTAGAAGGAGATCTGGGCCGGCTCGGTCATAGCGGCAATTGTCGCATCGACCGGCGACGGGCTAGGCAGCTCGGGACGGCGTCGTCACCGCGGCTGACCGCTCCGCCGCGGCAGCGATGTTGCGGAGCATCCCGCCGAAGACGATGCCGTGGAACGGCGCGACCGACCACCAGTAGGCATGGCCGGCGAGGCCGCGCGGGTGGAACAGGGCACGCTGCGTGTAGACGGTGCGAACCTCGGCGCCGGCACCGCCGCCCGTGGAGCCGCCCCCCGTCCCGTCCACCACCTCCTGCCGGATCCCGAGCTCCAGCCAGGCAGCGCCGGGCAGCCTCATCTCGGCACGCAGCCGGAGCAGCTCGCCGGGGACGACCTCCTCGACGCGCCAGAAGTCGACGGTCTCGCCGACGCGCAGTCGCTCCGGGTCGCGGCGGCCGCGCCGGAGCCCGACACCGCCCACCAGCCGGTCGATCCAGCCCCGGGCGGCCCAGGCCAGCGGGAAGGAGTACCAGCCGTGCTCGCCCCCGATACCCGAGAGCACGTGCCAGAGCGCCTCGCGCGAGGCCTCCACCGATCGCGACCGCTCGTCGACGTAGAGCGAGCCGCCGGCCCACTGCGGGTCGCTCGGCAGCGGGTCGCTCGGCGCACCCGGCCACTCCGCCGCCGACCACCGCGTCTCCACGGCCGCCTCACGCACCCGCTGCAGCGCCAGCCGGACGGAGTCGTCGAAACCGATCAGCCCGTCAGGGGGGTCCGGCACGTACGTCGTGATGTCGCGCTCCCGGCAGATCACCTCGTTGCGCAGCGAGAGCACCAGCGGCTTGGCGATGGCCGCCGGCACCGGCGTGACCACGTTGACCCAGTGGCTCGACAGCCACGGCGAGAGCACCGGTACGGGCACGATGATCCGCCGGCGCAGACCGGCGACTGCCGCATAGCGCTGCATCATCTGCTGGTAGGTCAGCACCTCGGGGCCGCCGATGTCGAAGCGCCGGTTGACCTCCGGCGGCAGCTCCGCGCAGCCCACCAGGTAGCGCAGCACGTCGCGCACGGCGATCGGCTGGATCCGGTTGCGCACCCACTTCGGCGTGATCATCGCGGGCAGCCGCTCCGTCAGGTAGCGGAGCATCTCGAAGCTCGCCGACCCCGATCCGATGATCACTGCGGCCTGCAGCACAGCGGTGGGTACGCCGCTGTCGAGCAGCACCTGTCCGACCTCGGAGCGCGAGGCCAGGTGGTCCGAGAGCTCCTCGCCTTCGGGATGCAGCCCGCCGAGATAGACGATCCGGCGTACACCGGCGGCGCGCGCGGAGGCACCGAACGCCTCGGCCGCCCGCCGGTCGGTCCCGGAGAAGCCCTTGCCGGAGGCGATGGAGTGGATCAGGTAGTAGGCGACGTCCACCCGCGCCATGGCTGCGGGCAACGATGCCGGTTCGAGCGCGTCGGCCTCGACCACCTCGACCGATCGCGCCCACGGCACATCGCGCAGCTTGCCGGCACTGCGGGTCATCGCCCGCACGTCGTGGCCCTGGTCCAGCAGTCGCGGCACGAGTCGCCCGCCGATGTAGCCCGTCGCGCCCGTCACGAGTACCCGCATGAGGCTCAGTCTGCGGCCGCCGCCGGACCCGCGCCGTTCGTGGCGTCCGGACTTGGGGGGTCTGCAGGCTCGGTCGCCGGCCCGCGCGGCCCGACAGCCGAGGCGAGCACGCCGGAGTTGGGCAGCGACAGCACCATGTCGTCGGTCTGCAGCGTCACGTAGGTCAGGCCCATCGAGAGCACGCGTCCCTCATGCGGACCGCCGAGCGCGCCGCTGCGGACGGAGATCTCGTCGCCCACGGCGAAGGGCCGGTTGAGCACGAGGACCAGACCGGCGAAGACGTTGGACAGCGACTGCTGGGCGGCGATGCCGACGATGACCCCGGTGACGGCACCGGAGACCGCCAGCCGCCCGACCGGCACCGACAGCAGCGCCAGCACGGTGAAGACGATCACGACGTAGCCGGCCAGCGTGACGACCAGCTTCAGCACCGAGCTGCGGGAGTCGCCCAGGCGCGGGTCGCTCACCCGTGCCAGCTCGCCGGCCAGGCTGCGGACGGCGGCGACGGCGAACACCACGAACAGGAGTGCGCCGATCAGCCCGGCCAGCTTGGTGTGCAGCTGGTGCGACCGCACGGCTCCGAAGGAGCTGCCCAGCACGGCGGCCAGCACGGCGAGCACGCCGGCGACGCCGGCCCGCCGCAGGTCAGGGCGGAGGCGGACCCACGCCGTGTCGTCCACCGGCCGCGAGTCGGTCGGTCGCAGTCCCCTCAGCCGCATGTCTCTCCTACTCCGCCGACAGGTCGAGACCGGTGCGGGCGGCGAGAAAGGTCGTGGTGTCGACGGCCAGCTCCACAGTCCGGCTCACCGAACGGGCACCGTGGCCGACGTCGCGCTCGCGGCGCAGCAGCACGGGTGCGTCGCTGGTCGTCGCGTGCTGCAGCGCGGCGCAGAGCTTGCGGGCGTGCATGGGGTCGACCCGGGTGTCGGAGTCGAACACCGTGAACAGCACTGCCGGGTAGGACGTCCCCGGCCGGACGCGGTGGTAGGGCGAGTAGGACAGCAGCCAGCCGAGCTCGACCGGGTCGGCAGCCGTGCCGTACTCGTCGTTCCAGGTCCGGCCGAGGCCGAACTGCTCGTAGCGGACCATGTCCAGCAGCGGAGCCGAACAGACCACGGCTGCGAACAGCTCCGGGCGCTGGGTCAGCGCTGCCCCCACGAGCAGCCCGCCGTTCGAGCCGCCGGAGATGCCGAGCAGCTCGGGGGTGCACCAGCCGCCGGCGACCAGCCACTGCGCGGCTGCGGCAAAGTCGTCGAAGACGTTCTGCTTGTGCTCACGCATGCCGGCGCGGTGCCAGGCCTCGCCCTCCTCGGAACCGCCGCGCAGGTTGGCGATCGCGTAGACCCCCCCGGCCTCCACCCACGCGAGCACGGTCGCCGAGTAGCCCGGAGTGAGCGAGACGTTGAACCCGCCGTAGCCGTAGAGGATCGTCGGCCTCGGCCCGGGCGGCTGCTCCGGGTCGGCCGCAGGATGCAGGACGAACATCCGCACCGGCGTGCCGTCGGCGCCGGCATAGGTGACCTGGCGGGCCGAGACCCGCGGGACGTCCACCTGCCCGGGCGCGTCCGCCCACAGCGACACGGCACCGGTGCGGGTGTCGAAGCAGTGCACCTGCGGCGGCGTCGCATGGTCGGTGTAGCCGAACCACACCTCGTGGCCACCCTCGGGGCGGGCCGTCAGACCGACGAGAGAGCCGAGTCCGGGCATCGGCACGGGAGCGAGCTCGGTGCCCGTGGCGAGGTCGCAGAGGGTCAGCATGCCGACCGCGTGCTGGGTCCGGGCGATGACGAGCACAGGTGCCGGCATGCCCTCGCCGTCGAGGATCTCGAAGTCCTCGAGCACGGCGTCCGGGCTCTCCGGGACCAGGTCCACCCAGTTCTCGTACGCCGGCGCCTCCGGTGAGGCAACGCACAGCCGGCGTCTCGGGGCGTCCCGGTCGGTCAGGACGTAGAGGCGGCCGTCGCGCCCGACGTGCAGCGAGGTCTGCGCGTCGACACCCAGCTGGACCGCCTCCAGGCGCGGCGAGTCGGCCGCGGCGCCGTGCAGGTCGGCCAGCCACACGTCGTCGCGGGGCGCGGTGCCGGCACTGGCGCTGACGACCATCCACCGGCCGTCGCGGCTGACGCTGACGCCGTAGTAGTTGGTCTTGTCCAGCCCGTCGCCGTGCACCCGCACGTCGTGGTCCGGGCTGGTGCCGAGCCGGTGCAGGTAGACCCGCCGGTGGAACTGCTGCTCGCCGTCGGGCACCTGGTCAGGTGGCAGCCGGCGGACGTAGAAGAAAGCCTCGCCACCCGGGAGCCAGGCCACCGGTGAGTAGCGGGTGCGGTCGATCGGAGCGTCGACCGGCCGGCCGGTGGCCACGTCGAGGACGCGCAGGGACGACTCCTCGTCGCCGCCCTCGGACAGCTGGTAGGCGAGTCGCCGGCCCTCCTTGTCCGGCTGCCAGGCATCGAGGGTGACCGTGCCGTCCGGGCTGAGCGCCCCAGGGTCCACCAGCGCCCGTTCCGATCCGTCGCCGTCGCGGACGTAGAGCACCGCGTGCTCCTGATCGGAGCTGCGTCGCTGGAAGAAGGCCCGGTTCCCACGCCAGACCGGCACCGTTACCAGCCCGGCGCCGAGCAGCTCGGTGAGCCGGCGGCGGATCCGGTCCCGGCCCGGCAGGCTGTCGAGGTAGTCCCTGGCCAGCTCGTCCTGGGCCAGTGACCAGGCCTGCGTTCCGGGGTCGGCGGCGTCCTCCAGCCACCGGTAGGGGTCGGCCACCGGGCGGCCGTGCAGCTCCTCGACCAGATCGTCGCGGGGCGCCTGCGGGTAGTGCATGGCGGCCAGCGTACGGATCTCCGGAGGTCCCGGCGGGCCGGGTCGACCGGTAGTGCCCGGTGTCGGGGCAGCACTGCGTGCACGCCGGCGCGTTCTCGGGTTCACTAACCCTCACCAGCCCTGACGCCCGCCTGGCGCCAGCGGGCCGGCGGGAGGCGTGGCGGTGGCGGGTTCGCTCGTGCTCAACGCGACGTACGAGCCGTTGTGCGTCGTGTCGCAGCGGCGCGCCGTCGTGCTGGTGCTAGCGGCCAAGGCGGTGCTGGTCGAGCGCGGCGACGGTGCGCTGCACAGCGAGCGCTGCGTGGTCGACGTACCGGCGGTGGTCAGGCTGACCCGGTTCGTCAAGGTGCCCTATCGCGCTCTGGTGCCGCTGACCCGCAAGGCCGTCTTCGCCCGTGACGGCGGGCGCTGCGTCTACTGCAACGCGCCGGCGACGAGCATCGACCACGTGCATCCCCGCAGCCGGGGGGGCGAGCACGTCTGGGAGAACGTCGTGTCCGCCTGCGGACGCTGCAACCACCAGAAGGCCGACCGCGCCATCACCGAGCTGGGCTGGCGACTGCGGCACGCGCCGACGGCGCCCACGGGATCGGCCTGGCGGGTCGTCGGTGCCCGGCCGATGGACCCGCGCTGGGAGCCCTACCTCGACGCCGACAGCCAGCTCGAGGCGACGGTCAGCGCCTGAGAGCCCTGTCCGGCGCCGCTCTGGGAGAAGGCCGATCTAGGAGAAGTGCGTGGAGCTGCACGACCTCACGGCGCTGGAGCAGGCGGCCGCCATCCGCCGGCGAGAGGTCGGTCCGGTCGAGCTGGTCAAGCACTACCTCGAGCGCATCGACCGCTACGGCGCGCAGGTGGGTGCGTTCGTCACCGTGACCGCCGACGCCGCGCGCACCGCGGCCGCCGAGGCGCAGGCGGCGATCACCCGCGGCCAGGCCGGGCTCCCGCCGCTGCACGGCGTACCGACGGCGATCAAGGACCTCAACCTCACGGCTGGGGTGCGCACGACGTTCGGCAGCGCCGCCTTCGCAGAGTTCGTCCCGACCGTCGACGACTTCGTGGTCGAGAGGCTGCGCGGGGCCGGGACGATCAGCCTGGGCAAGACCAACACGCCGGAGTTCGGGCTGCCCTGCTACACCGAGCCCGACGTCGCCCCGCCTGCTCGTACGCCGTGGGACCTGGACCGCTCCGCCGGCGGGTCGAGCGGGGGAGCGGGCGCGGCGGTGGCGGCCGGCCTCGTCCCGTTCGCGCAGGGCAGCGACGGCGGCGGCTCGGTCCGCATCCCGGCCAGCGCCTGCGGGCTGTTCGGCATCAAGGTGAGTCGGGGCCGGATCAGCAACGGCCCGCTGCGTGGCGACGTGAACGGCCTGGGCTGGATGGGTCCACTGGCCCGGACCGTTCGCGACGCGGCAGCGATGCTCGACGCGATGGCCGGGCCGATGCCCGGCGACCCGCACTGGGCGCCGCTTCCGGCCGAGCCCTTCTCGGCGTACGCCGGGCGGGACCCCGGCCGGCTGCGCATCGGGCGCTACCGCACCCCGGTGATCACCGACGCCGAGGTGCACCCGGACTGCGTCGCGGCGTACGACGCGGCCAGCGACCTCCTGACCTCGCTCGGGCACGTCGTCGAGGACGTGGACCCGCCGTTCACCGCTGCGCTGACGCCGATGTTCGAGACGCTGTGGTGGGTCGGGGCCGCATCGGTCCCGCTGACACCGGCCCAGGAGGCGCTGGTCCGGCCGCTGACCCGGCACCTGCGCGAGCAGGGTCGCGGTGTCAGCGGAGTGGACTACACCGGGGCGGTGGCCGCCCTGCAGGCAGCGGCCCGGATGTCGATCACGGCCACTGCCGCCTACGACGCAGTACTCACCCCGACGCTGGCCCAGCCACCCGCGCTGCTCGGGTCGTTGCGCAACGATGCCGACCCGGCCGCCGACTTCACGGCGCAGACCCGGTTCACGCCCTTCACCGCGCCCTACAACATGACCGGCCAGCCGGCGGTCAGCCTCCCCTTGCACTGGACCGGCGACGGGCTGCCGATCGGCGTGATGCTCGTCGGCCGGCCCGCCGACGAGGCCACGCTGCTGTCGCTGTCGGCGCAGCTCGAAGCGGCCCGGCCGTGGGCCCACCGACAGCCGCCGATGTGGTGAAGGCGGCGCTTCGGGGCAGAACCGGCGGATGACCGATCCCGACCTGTCAGCGCTGGCGGACGCCTACGGCGTCGCGACGTCGTACGAGAACTGGGCGCACGAGCCGGTCGAGGTCGCTCCGGAGACCGTGGTGCGGATCCTGGCCGAGCTAGGGGTCGACGCCTCGACGCCCGACGCGGTGGCAGGCGCCCTGGCCGACGCCGGGTTGCGCGAGTGGCGCCGGCTCGTCGCGCCCACGGTCGTGGTCCGTCAGGGGGAGCCCAGCTCGGTGCTTCTGCACGTTCGCGCCGGCAGCCGTCCGCAGCTGCGGGTCCGGCTCGAGAAAGGCCCTGAGACCGAGCTGCCCGGGACCGGCGTCGAGGGGGAGGGGCGCACGGTCGAGGGCACCGCACGGGTGGCGATGACGGTCCTGTTGCCGGCGGACCTGCCGCTCGGCTGGCACACGCTGTCCGTCGAGGCCGACGACGAGCGGGCCGTCGCGACGCTCGTGGTCGCGCCGGGTCGCGTCGCCCTGCCGCCCGCGCTGGATCGCGCCTGGGGCTGGATGGTGCAGCTCTACAGCGTGCGCAGCGCCGGGAGCTGGGGGCTGGGCGACTACGCCGACCTGGCCGAGCTGGTCCGCTGGAGCGGTGCGGAGCACGGCGCCGGAGTCCTGCTGTGCAACCCGCTGCACGCGCCGTCACCGGTGCTGCCGATGGAGCCCTCGCCGTACTACCCGTCCAGCCGGCGGTTCCGCAGCCCGCTCTACCTGCGGGTCGAGCAGACGCCCGAGTACGCCGCCGCCGACGCCGCCACGCGAGCGGCTGTCGACGCCCTGCGGGTGTCGCCGGACGGGAACCGGATCGACCGCGACGAGGTCTGGACCGCGAAGCTCGCCGCGCTGGAGCTGCTCTGGCCGGGCGCTCGTGAGGACGCGGTCGCGGCGTTCCGGGCCGAGACCGGCGCGGGGCTGGAGGACTTCGCGCTGTTCTGCGCTCTCGCCGAGCGGCACGGGGTCCCGTGGCAGGAGTGGCCGGCGGAGCTGCATCGACCACGTGGTCCGGCGGCCGGCCTCGAGCGGGAGGTGCTGGCTGACCGGGTGGACTTCCACGCCTGGCTCCAGCTGTTGTGCGACGAACAGCTGGCAGCGGTCGCCGCAGCGGCGAGCGCGGCGGGGATGCCGGTCGGGGTGGTGCACGACCTCGCAGTCGGGGTGGACGCCGGCGGAGCCGACGGGTGGGCGCTGCAGGACGACCTGGCGATCGGGGTGACCGTCGGTGCGCCACCCGACTCGTTCAACCAGCAGGGTCAGGACTGGCGGTTGCCGCCGTGGCGACCGGACCGGCTGCCGGAGGTGGGCTACGCGCCCTACCGCGACATGCTGCGCGGCGTGCTGCGCCATGCCGGTGGCGTGCGGATCGACCACGTGATGGGGCTCTTCCGGCTGTGGTGGGTGCCCGAGGGCTATTCGGCGGCCGAGGGCAGCTACGTGCGCTACGACGCGGAGGCACTGCTCGGCGTGCTCGCCCTGGAGGCCGACCGGGCCGGAGCGCTCGTCGTGGGGGAGGACCTCGGCACGGTCGAGCCGGTGGTGACCAGCACGCTCGCCGAGCGAGGCGTGCTCGGCAGCGCCGTGCTGTGGTTCGAGAAGGACCCTGCTGACGAGGCGCGCTTCCTGCCCCCCGACCAGTGGCGCGAGCTGGCAGTGGCCAGCGTCACCACCCACGACCTGCCGACGGCGGCGGGGTTCCTCGCCGGCGAGCAGGTGCGGGTGCGGGGGGAGCTCGGCCTGCTCGGCCGGCCGGTGCAGGAGGAGCAGGCAGCAGCGGACGCCGAGCGGGCTGCTCTGCTGGACCTGTTGGGCCGAGAGCGGCTGGTCGGGCCGGACGCTCCTGACGAGGAGATCGTGCTGGCCATGCATGCCCTGCTGACGCTGGCGCCGTCGCGGCTCGTGCTTGCGGCGCTGGGGGACGCGGTCGGAGACCTTCGCCAGCCCAACCTGCCGGGGACCACCGACGAGTACCCGAGCTGGCGGCTGCCGGTGGCCGCGCCTGGTGCCGACGACCACGAACGCCCGCTGCTGCTGGCGGAGCTGCTGACGTCGGCCGGTGTGCGGCGCCTCTGCGACCTGCTCCGGGCCGGCGTGCGCCGGGGCACCGACACAGCCGGGTCGGGAGTCCGTTACGGTGTCGGCTCGTGAGCAGCCAACGGATGCGCGGTGCGGCACAGGTGGTCGCCGCGGGTGGCCTGCTCGCCTGTGCCATCGGGCTCGCTGTCGCGACCGGGGGCGCCGCCTTCGCCGCCGACTCCGGGGGCGGCAACCAGGAGAGCCTGAGCGCAGGCACCGCTTTGCTGATCTTCGTGGCGGCACCGCTGGCGCTGTTCCTCGTCGTCGCCGCTCTCGCGCTGCTCGGCAGCGGGCGGCGGCGGGAGCGCTACCGGCCCGACCGTGACTGGGACCGGGACGCCGTCTGGTTCGCCGGTCCGGACGACGCCGAGAGCGCCACTGCTGTGGCGACGCCGGCGAGCGGCACGGGTGGTGCAAGTGGCAGCTGGTAGCGCGTTCACCGACGCGCAGCGGCACCGGGTCGACGAAGCCGTCGCTGCTGCCCGCGAGCAGACCGGCTTGGCCTTCAGCGTCTTCGTCGGGGACCTTGACGGGGAGCCCCGGCCGATGGCTGAGCGGCTGCACGCGGCTGTCGCCGGCGAGGGGGACGAGGCAGTGCTGCTGCTCGTCGCCCCCGGACAGCGCCGGCTGGAGATCGTCACCACGCCGGGCGCCCGTGAGCGGCTGCCCGACCGGGCCTGCGCCCTTGCAACGCTGTCGATGACCAGCAGCTTCGCCGGCGGCGACCTGGTCGGCGGCATCGTCAGCGGACTGCGGATGCTCGCCGACGGGTCTGCCTCCACGCCGGCCGACAGGCACTGAGCGCCGGGAGACTCATCCCCCGATCGGCCGCCCGTCGGTCAGCCGCCTGCTGATCCGCCCGCGGCGGCGTCGCGGGCGCGGGCGCGCAGGGCGCGGGCAACCCCGTCCCGGCCCTCCAGCAGCAGCCGGCGCAGGGCGGCGGGCGGGCCGGCCGTCTGCAGGTAGTCGTCCGTGCGCTCGAGCGTCTCCGGCGAGACGAGCAGCGCCGGATAGAGCCCGACCACGACGCTCTGCGCCATCTCCGCCGTACGCCGCTCCCAGACGTCGCCGATGGCGGCGAAGTAGGGCTCGACGTAGCTCGCCATCAGCTCGAGCTGGTCGGACTGCTGGAAGCCGCCGATCATGGCGGCCTGGACGGCGTTCGGGAGCTGGTCGGACTCGACGATCTCCGCCCACGCCTCGGCTTTCGCCTGCGCGGTCGGCCGGGCCGCTCGCGCCGCGGCGGCCTGCCGCTGGCCGGCCGCCGTGGGGTCGGTGCGCAG
>JALYXH010000173.1 GCA_030947185.1 Actinomycetota bacterium
GCCGGCGCCGGCCACCGGCCGCACCACCGGCACGGCTACCGGGTGGCCTGGCCTTCCGGCGACTGGGGCTCGCTGCCGGTGGAGGGCGGCCTCGAGGTGGCGTTCAAGCGCCGGCTGGCGGCGTCCCCGGACGCGGCCGCCGAGAAGGCCGAGATCGCGGCAGCGCTCGAGCAGGCCCGCTCGCCCTTCCGCACGGCTGAGGCGTTCCTCGTCGAGGAGATCGTGGACCCGGCCGACACCCGGCCCCTGCTGTGTGACTGGGTGCGCTCGGCGTACGCCGTGCTCTGCACCGAGACGCTCGGGCCGCGCGGCCGGCCGATGCGGCCGTAGCGGGCCCGGTGCCGAAAAGCGCCTGCGATCAGCTCGCTGGCAACCGGGTCAGCGGGGGCCGCCGAGCTCGGGCGGCAACGGGATCGAGCCGTCGTTCGCGGAGGCCACCACCTCGCGGGCCAGGTCGTGCACCTTGCGGCCACGCGAGCGGGCGACCCGGCGCAGCCGCTCGAAGGCGTCGCGCGGCGCCCGGTGCTGGCGCTCGGCCAGCACGCCGATCGCCTGCTCGACCACGACGCGGGCGGCCAGCGCGTGCTCGAGCTGGGTCACCGACAGGCGCAGCTGTCCGATCTCGTCCAGCATGCCCTCCGGCCGGGCCGGCCGCACTCCGGGCTGCAGCTCGGCTGCCAGCAGGTCGGCCAGCACCATGGCGCTCGTGAGGTCGCCGGACTCCTGCCCCGCGACCTCCCACCCTGCCGGCGTACGGCGGATCATCACGCCCTCGGTGGCCAGCGGGCCGAGCAGGGTGCCGACGATCTGGGCGAGCTCCTCGAGAACGCCGACCGTGGTCTCCTCGACCGGCTTGGACCCACGGTCGAGGCCGCAGAGGGTGCCGACGATGGTGCCGTCGGCCCGGCGGATGGGGACGCCGACGTAGGACGTCACGCCGTACTGGCCGAGGGCGGGCGAGTCGCGGTAGAGCGGCTCGAGGGCTGCCTGGCTCGTGGAGCGCGGTGCGCCGGCCAGCATGCGGTGGCAGAGGGTGTCGCTGCGCTCGAGGGTCACGCCCTCGGCGATGCCCGGGAAGGTGCCGGCCACCCGCTCGAAGGTGAAGGTGTCCTCGGTCAGACCGCCGATGAACACGACCTCCATGCCCAGCAGGGTCGCCGCTGTCGACAGGACGCCGTTGATGGCTGGGTGGGCCAGACTCTGAGACGTCATCTGCTTCTCGATCCGGTTGGTTGACAGCCACGTGCCGGGGCGTGGGTCCCCATGGTGCCTCGCCGCCACGCGCTTGTCTGCGGCCAACCGGGCGCAGATCGCGGCGTCGCTCGAGATTGATTGGAGCGTACGTCACATATGGGTCAAGCGGACGTGCGCAGCTTGTCCGTGACCTGGCTCAGCGACGGGTTGGTCAGCGCCGAGCCGTCCGGGAAGATCACTGTCGGCACCGTCTGGTTGCCACCGTTGACCTGCATCACCAGCTCGGCGGCTACGGGGTCGTGCTCGATGTTCACCTCGGCGTAGGACACGCCCTCCCGGTCGAGCTGGCGCTTGAGGCGCGTGCAGTAGCCGCACCAGGTCGTGCTGTAGATGGTCATCTCCGTCGGCATCGCCGTGTCCGCTCCCTACCGCCGTGTGTGCGCCCGTTCGCACGCAGCCGGATGCCGTCGTCCACACCCGCGAGCGGGTCAACGCTCGCACGGCCGCGAGGCTTCCCGGGCGCTGGATCGTCGGAAGGGGCTGACAGGATGCGAGCCATGGAGGCGGGGTCGGCGGCGCAGGGGGTGCTGGCCGGTCTCGACCCCGACCAGCGGGCGGCGGCCCTTGCGGTGCGCGGCCCGGTGGCGATCCTGGCCGGCGCCGGCACGGGCAAGACCCGCGCGATCACGGCCCGCGTGGCCTATGCCGTCCTCACCGGCGCCGTGCCGGCCTCCCAGCTGCTCGCCGTCACGTTCACCACGAGGGCGGCCGGTGAGCTGCGCGGCCGGCTGCGCACGCTGGGCGTCGGGGACGTGCAGGCGCAGACCTTCCACGCGGCGGCCCTGCGCCAGCTGTCCTACTTCTGGCCGCGGGTCGTCGGCGGGGCCATGCCGCGGTTGGTCGACTCCAAGATCCGGCTGGTCGCCGCAGCGGCCGCCCGGGCCCGACTGCCGGTCGACCGGACCGGCCTGCGTGATCTGGCCAGTGAACTGGAGTGGGCCAAGGCGCAGATGACCGGCCCCGACGACTACGCCGAGCGCGCGCGCCGGGCCGGCCGCGAGCCTCCCCGGCCGGCGGCCGAGGTTGCTGCGGTCTACGCGGCGTACGAGCAGGTCAAGGTCGAGCAGGGGGTGCTCGACTTCGACGACCTTCTGCTGCTCACCGCCGCCAGCATCGAGGAGCACGCCGACGTCGCTGCGGAGGTGCGCGCCCGCTACCGGCACTTCGTCGTCGACGAGTACCAGGACGTCAACCCGCTCCAGCAGCGCCTGCTGGAGGCCTGGCTGGGGGAGCGCGAGGACATCTGCGTCGTCGGCGACCCCAACCAGACGATCTACTCCTTCGCCGGTGCCTCGCCGGCCTATCTGACCGGCTTTGCCGCGCGTCATCCAGGGGCGACGGTCATCCGGCTGGTGCGCGACTACCGCTCGACGCCCGAGGTCGTGGCCCTGGCCAACGCGGTGATCGCGGGCGCGGCCGGCGTACCCGCTGACGCCCGGTTGCGGCTGCAGGCCCAGCGTGCCTCCGGACCGGCCCCCGCCTTCGCCGAGTACGACGACGAACCGGCCGAGGCCGCTGCGGTCGCCGCGCGCTGCCGGGAGCTGGTGGCCGGCGGCGTGCCGGCCCGCGAGATCGCGGTGCTCTACCGGGTCAACGCGCAGTCCGAGACCTACGAGCAGGCGCTGGCTGCGGCGGACGTGCACTACGTGCTGCGCGGCGGCGAGCGGTTCTTCGAGCGGCCCGAGATTCGTGACGCGGTCCGGCTGGTGCGCGGGGCGGCCCGGGCCGCCGATGGGGACGCGCCGGGGGGGCTGGTTGCGGCCGTCGCCGACGTACTGGCCGCCGCGGGCTGGAGCCGGGCCGCCCCGCCCAGCGGCGGGGGTGCCGCCCGCGATCGCTGGGCGTCGCTGCTGGCGCTGGCCGACCTGGCCGATCAGATGGCGGTCACCGACCCGGCTGCGGGGCTGGTCGAGTTCGCCGCGGACCTGGACGAGCGGACCTCGGCGCAGCATGCCCCGCCGGTCGACGGTGTGACCCTCGCGTCGCTGCACGCCGCCAAGGGGCTGGAATGGGACGCGGTCTTCCTCGTAGGTCTGGTCGACGGCACGGTCCCGATCTCGCACGCCGTCACGCCGGCGCAGGTCGAGGAGGAGCGCCGCCTGCTCTACGTCGGGGTCACCAGGGCGCGTGAGCGGCTGGCGCTGTCCTGGGCGCTGTCCCGCTCGCCCGGGGGGCGGCGGAGCCGGCGGCCCAGCCGCTTCCTGACCGGCATCAGGCCGGGGGAGACCGCCGGCGGCGGTAGCGGCACCGGCGCCGGTCGAGCCGGCCGGGCCGGTCGCGCCAAGTCGGGACC
>JALYXH010000174.1 GCA_030947185.1 Actinomycetota bacterium
GCTGCGGACGAGCGGGCGGCCCGGGAGCGACAGGCGGCCCGGCAGCTTGCCCGTCACCGCGACGCGGCCGTCGCAGCAGCCGTTCAGGCCGGTGCCACCGCCGCGCTCGCCCGGATCGGCCACTCGCTGGCAGCAGCAGCCGATGAGCGGCAGGCGGCCGAGCACGACCGGACGGTTCGCGAGGGTGAGCTGCTCACCGTCCGGTCTCAACAGCGCGACCTGGCCGCGGCTCTGGACCAGCTGACCGACGTCGTCCACCGCGACGAGGTGGCCAGGGCCGAGCAGCGGCTGCGGATCGAGACCCTGGAGGCGCGCGCCGTCGAGGAGTTCGGGTTGCCGCCCGACGACGTGGTGCGTGACTACGGCCCCGACGTGGCCGTGCCACCGCCGGGTGATGCCGGGCCGGAGGCCGAGCCCTCGGCGTACGACCGGGGGGTGCAGCAGAGGCGGGCTGCTGCCGGCGAGCGGGCGCTGGCCCTGCTCGGCCGGGTCAACCCGCTGGCCCTTGAGGAGTACGCCGCCCTCGAGGAGCGACAGGCGTTCCTGTCCACGCAGCTGGAGGACATCAAGGCCAGCCGGCGAGACCTGCTGACTGTCGTTCACGACGTGGACGACCGGATCCAGGACGTGTTCGCGGCCGCCTTCGCCGACACGGCGCGGGAGTTCGAGGCGGTGTTCGCGACGCTGTTCCCGGGCGGTGAGGGACGCCTGATCCTGACCGACCCGGACGACATGCTGACTACCGGCATCGAGGTGGAGGCACGCCCACCCGGTAAGCGGGTGAAGCGGCTGTCGCTGCTCTCGGGCGGTGAACGCTCGCTCACCGCGATCGCCCTGCTGGTGGCGATCTTCCGCGCCCGGCCCTCGCCGTTCTACATCCTCGACGAGGTGGAGGCGGCTCTCGACGACGTCAACCTGACGCGGCTGCTCGAGCTGCTCGACGGCCTGCGCTCGGCCAGCCAGCTCATCGTGGTGACGCACCAGAAGCGGACGATGGAGATCGCTGACGCGCTCTACGGCGTGAGCATGCGCGGTGACGGCGTGACCGGCGTCATCTCGCAGCGGCTGCGCGAGCCTCAGCCGGCCTGACCCGGGGCCCGGCCCCCGACGCCGCCCTGCCGGTGCCGCTGCGCCATGGCGTCTGCGAGGATGCCGGGCGTGGACGTCCTGATCCTGATCATCGTCATCGCCGTGCTCGCGGTCGGTACGACGGTCGCCCTGGTCACCCGAACGGTGCGCCGTCGGGCGAGCCGTCCCGACGGGCGGCTCGAGACGGCCTCGGCGCCGGAAACCGGCTCGGCTCGGCCCGGGGCCACGCTGCTCGAGGAGCCGCCGTCCGCGCCGGCAGGCCCGACCCTCGAGGTCCCGGCGCCCACGGCCGGTCGGCTGGTCCGGCTGCGCGGACGGCTCTCCCGCTCCCAGTCCACCCTCGGCCGCGGCCTGCTCGTCCTGCTGTCGCGGGACGTCCTTGACGATCAGGCCTGGGAGGAGGTCGAGGACACGCTGCTTGGCTCGGATGTCGGGGTCGCCGCCACCCAGCAGATCGTCGACAGTCTGCGGACGAAGACCAAGGTGCTCGGGACGCGGGCGCCGGCAGAGCTGCGCGAGCTGCTGCGAGAGGAGCTCCTGGCCGCGATCGGCACGGCCGACCGCTCGCTGCACACCCTTCCGCATGAGGATCGCCCTGCCGTCGTACTGGTGGTGGGCGTGAACGGCACCGGCAAGACCACGACCTGCGGCAAGCTGGCCCGCGTGCTGGTCGCCGACGGCCGCTCGGTCGTGCTCGGCGCTGCCGACACCTTCCGGGCCGCGGCTGCCGACCAGCTGGAGACCTGGGGATCCCGGGTAGGCGCTGTGACGGTGCGTGGGCCGGAGGGCGGGGACCCGGCCTCCGTGGCCTACGACGCCGTCGCCCGCGGGACCGAGTCCCGGGTCGACACGGTGCTGCTCGACACGGCCGGTCGGCTGCACACGAAGACCGGACTGATGGACGAGCTGCGCAAGCTCAAGCGGGTAGTGGAGAAGCGCGGCCCGATCGACGAGGTGCTGCTGGTCCTCGATGCCACGACCGGCCAGAACGGCGTGATCCAGGCCCGGGTCTTCACCGAGGCCGTGACGGTCACCGGCATCGTGCTGACCAAGCTCGACGGCACGGCCAAGGGCGGCATCGTGGTCGCCGTACAGCGGGAGCTCGGCATCCCGGTGAAGCTGATCGGGCTCGGTGAAGGGCCCGACGACCTGGCGCCGTTCGAGCCGGACGCGTTCGTCGAGGCGCTGCTCGGCGAGGTCGACGCCGTCGCCTGATCGGGTGCGTCCCGGGTTGTTCACCGAGGCGAAACACGAGCGACCCGACTGTGAAACAGCCGTAGTCGACCGTCCTGTCCAGTCCAACGACTAGGGGAGGGCAATGAAGATCGACTCTGGCGACACCGCGTGGCTGCTCGCGAGCAGCGCCCTGGTGTTGTTCATGACGCCCGGTCTGGCGTTCTTCTACGGCGGCATGGTCCGTAGCAAGAACGTGCTGGCGATGCTCATGCAGAACTTCCTCTGCATCGGGCTGGTCAGCGTGGTCTGGGCAGTGGTCAGCTACAGCCTGGCGTTCGGCGCCGACATCGGCGGGCACGGCCTGCTGGGCGGGCTGCACTTCGCCGGCCTGGCCCACCAGGGGGACGTCGTCCCGGGCTTCGTCGACGACAAGGGCGGCACCACGCTGACCATCCCACCGCTGGTCTTCGTGGCGTTCCAGATGATGTTCGCGATCATCACCCCGGCACTGATCACAGGCGCCATCGCCGACCGGGTCAAGTTCGGCGGCTTCGTGGCGTTCATCGCCCTGTGGTCGATCGTTGTCTACGCACCGGTGGCGCACTGGGTGTTCTCACCCACCGGGTGGCTGAACAAGCTCGGTGCCCTCGACTTCGCCGGTGGCACCGTTGTGCACGCCAACGCGGGGGCAGCGGCGCTGGCGGTCGTTCTGGTCATCGGCAAGCGACGCGGCTGGCCGCGTGAGCAGATGAAGCCGCACTCCCTGCCGCTCACGCTCCTGGGCGCCGGGATCCTGTGGTTCGGCTGGTTCGGCTTCAACGCCGGGTCCGCGCTGGGCGCTAACGCCAGTGCCGCCCAGGCGTTCATGAGCACCCAGCTCGCCACCGCCGCCGGCCTGCTGGCCTGGATCGGCGTGGAGAAGCTGCGCAACGGTCACGCGACCACCCTCGGCGCCGCCTCGGGCGCGGTCGCCGGTCTGGTCGCCATCACGCCGGCCTGTGGCTCGGTGAGCAGCATGGGCAGCATCATCGTCGGGCTGGTGGCCGGCGGAGCGTGTGCGTTCGCGGTGTCCTTCAAGTACAAGTTCGGCTACGACGACTCGCTCGACGTCGTCGGCGTCCACCTGGTCGGCGGCATCCTCGGCGCGCTGATCATCGGTCTGCTGGCGGACCCGGCAGTCGCCGGCGACAAGCACAAGGGCCTGTTCTACGGCGGCGGCCTGTCCCAGCTGGGCCACCAGGCGCTGGCCGTGCTGGCCGTGGTGGCGTACTCGTTCATCGTCTCCTACCTCCTCGCCAAGCTCGTCGATGTCACAATCGGCCTGCGGGTCAGCGAGGACGACGAGATCGAAGGGCTCGACAGCACGAGCCACGCGGAGACGGCGTACGACTTCGGGACCGGCCTGGCGTCGGCGTTCGGCGGCGGCGACCGGTCACGGGCGCTGGCCGCCCAGACCCCTGGGAGGGTGGACGCATGAAGCTGATCACCGCAGTGGTCAAGCCGTTCAAGCTCGACGACGTCAAGACGGCGCTGGAGGCTTTCGGTCTGCAGGGCCTGACGATCAGCGAGGTACAGGGGTACGGCCGGCAGCGCGGGCACACCGAGGTCTACCGCGGGGCGGAGTACACCGTGGACTTCGTGCCGAAGGTGCGCATCGACGTCGTCGTCGACGATGCCGACGCTTCCGACATCCTGGATGTAATCGTCAAGTCGGCGGCCACCGGCAAGATCGGCGACGGCAAGGTCTGGGTGACCGGCGTCGACGAGCTGGTCCGGGTCCGTACGGGCGAGCGAGGCGCCGAGGCGCTGTAGCGGCACCTGCGCGGAACGGCGCGGCGCCAGGACCTGCGGTCCCGGTGCCGCGCCGTCGCATGCCTGCGTAGGCTCCCGCGTTCGAGGACGACCCGACGGGTCGGACCGGTCGCGGAAGGCCTCGCATGACGCCAGCCATCAATCCCGGAGACACCGCCTGGGTGCTCGTCTGCACCGCGCTCGTCCTGTTCATGACGCCGGGTCTCGCCCTGTTCTACGCCGGCATGGTGCGCACGAAGAACGTGCTCACGATGCTGATACAGAACATGGTCTGCATCGCTGTCGTGTCCGTCACCTGGGTGCTGGTCGGCTACTCCCTCGCCTTCGGCCCGGACGTCGGCGGCGGCCTGCTGGGCAACCTGCGCTTCGCCGGCTTCGCCCACCCGGGGGAGGCGGTCCCGGGCCTACCCGGGCTGACCGTTCCGCCGCTGGCGTTCGCCGCCTTCCAGATGATGTTCGCCGTGATCACGACAGCTCTGATCACCGGCGCCATCGCCGACCGGGTCCGGTTCGGCAGCTTCGTCGTCTTCGCCGCCGCCTGGTCGGTGCTGGTCTACGCGCCGCTGGCGCACTGGTCGTTCTCCGCGGACGGGTGGCTGGCCCGCCTGGGGGCGCTGGACTTCGCTGGCGGCACCGTTGTCGAGATCGCGAGCGGGGCGGCCGGTCTGGCGATCGCTCTCGTCGTCGGCGCCAGGCGGGACTGGCCGCACGACTCGATGCGCCCGCACTCCCTGCCGCTGACCATGGTCGGGGCCGGGATCCTGTGGTTCGGGTGGTTCGGCTTCAACGCCGGCTCGGCGCTGGCTGCCAACGGACTGGCCGTCCAGGCGCTGGTGAACACCCATATGGCTGGTGTCGGCGGTCTGGTCGCATGGATCGGGACCGAGCGGCTGCGCAGCGGTCATGCGACCACCCTCGGAGCCGCGTCCGGTGCCGTCGCCGGCCTGGTCGCCATCACCCCGGCAGCCGGCTACGTCGGCACCCTGCCGGCCTTGCTCATCGGGCTGGTGGCCGGCGGCACCTGCGTGCACGCCGTCGCGGGAAAGTTCCGGTTCGGCTATGACGACTCGCTCGACGTGTTCGGCGTTCATGGTGTCGGCGGCGTGGTCGGGACTCTCATGGTCGGCCTGTTCGCCGAGCCCGCGGTGAACGCGGCGATCACCCACCGCGGACTGCTGCTCGGTGGGGGCGCCGGTCAGCTCGGCCGGCAGGCCCTCGCCGTGCTCGCTGCCGGTACGTTCTCCTTCGTCGGGTCCTATCTGCTCGCCCGGCTCGTGCAGGTCACCATCGGCCTGCGGGTCACCGCCGATGAGGAGAACGAGGGACTCGACATGAGCCTGCACGCGGAGACCGCCTACGAGAGCGGCACTCTGCGCACGTTCGGAAGGATCGGGGCATGAGGCTGGTGACCGCGATCATCAAGCCGTTCCGGCTCGACGAGGTCAAGCGGGCCCTGGAAGCCATCGGCGTGCACGGCATGACGGTCTCGGAGGTGCAGGGGTTCGGCCGGCAGCGCGGCCATACCGAGGTCTACCGGGGCGCGGAGTACGCGGTGGCCTTCGTGCCGAAGGTGCGGGTCGAGGTGGTCGTCGACGAGCACGAGGCGGGAGCCGTCATCGACGGCATCGCACAAGCGGCGCGCACCGGCGAGATCGGCGACGGGAAGGTCTGGTCCGTACCGGTCGAGGAGCTGGTCCGGATCCGCACCGGCGAACGGGGTCACGAGGCGCTGTGAGTCCGGGCAGGCGGTCTGTTCGTGCGGGCTGAGCGAGCGGCCCTGCTGGCTGACCCCGACCTTCGCGGGCCCGCCCTGCGGGCCGCGCTGACCGACCAGGCCGACCGGTGGCTCACCGGCCTGCTCGGCGACGAGACGGATGTCGCGCTGCTTGCCGTCGGGGGCTACGGCCGGAAGGACCCGGCACCCGGCAGCGATCTCGACCTGGTGCTCGTGCATCGGGGACGCCGCGACATCGCAGCGGTCGCCGACCGGCTCTGGTACCCGGTCTGGGACAGCGGCATCGGGCTCGACCACGCGGTGCGCACCGTCGAGGAGGCCGTCCGGGTCGGCCGGGAGGATCTGAAGGCGGCGCTGGGGCTCCTGGATGCCCGGCATGTGGCCGGAGACCCGATCCTGACCGCGGAGCTCATCGCCGCGACCCGCGCGGCCTGGCGAGCCGGGGCGTCCCGGCGGCTGCCCGAGCTGCGCGAGGCAGTGGCCGCCCGGGCGGCCACGGCCGGGGAGGTGGCCTTCCTGCTGGAGCCGGACATCAAGGAGGGCCGCGGCGGGTTGCGTGACTACCTGGTGCTCGGCCAGGTGGCGGCTGCCCAGGTGGTGGACCCGGGCTCCGCGCGCGAGCGGACGGCGTACGCCGTGCTGCTCGACATCCGCGGCGAGCTGCACCGGCGTACCGGGCGCAACAGCGACAAGGTGCTGCTGCAGGAGCAGGACGCGGTGGCGGCCGCTCTGGACTACGCCGATGCGGACGCCCTGATGGCCGCGCTGTCCGGCGCAGCCCGGACCATCGCCTACGCCGTGGACGAGACCTGGCGTCGCGTCGACGGGTGGCTCGGGAGCGGCCGACGACGCTGGTCACCCCGCCGTCGGCCGGCGAGCCGTCGCCCGATCGGCGACGACGTGGTGGAGCAGGACGGGCTGGTGATGCTGGCGCGTGACGCCGCCCCCGCCAGGGACCCGATGCTGGTGCTGCGGGTGGCGGCTGCCGCGGCCGACTGCCGGTTACCGATCAGCCGGCACACGCTGACCCGACTGGCCGAGGAGTCGGCCCCCATGCCGGAGCCGTGGCCGCCGGCCGCGCGCGACGTGCTCGTGGCCCTGCTCGGTGCGGGGGAGCCGGCTGTCGCGGTCCTGGAGTCGCTCGACCATGCCGGCCTGCTGGAGCGCCTGCTGCCCGAATGGCCGCGGGTGCGCTCGAAGCCGCAGCGCAACGCCTATCACCGGTTCACCGTCGACCGGCACCTGTGCGAGGCGGCCGCGGCGGCGGCCGGGCTTGCGCGGACGGTCACGCGGCCGGACCTGCTGCTGCTCGGCGCACTGCTGCACGACATCGGCAAGGGCTGGCCCGGCGACCACACCGACGTCGGCGTGGTCGTCGTAGCCGAGATCGCGCGCCGGATCGGACTGCCGCCGGCCGACGTCGACACTGTGGTCGCCCTGGTCCGGCACCATCTGCTGCTGCCCGAGACGGCGACCCGCCGTGACCTGGACGACCCGGCGACGGTGCGCCACGTCGCCGAGGCGGTGGGGGACCGGGACACGCTCGAGCTGCTCCGGGCCCTGACGGAGGCCGACTCGTTGGCTACCGGTCCGGCCGCATGGAGCGAGTGGAAGGCGGGGCTGGTCACCGACCTCGTTCGGCGCACCGCCCTCGTGCTGGCCGGCCGCCCGGTGCCGTCGTCGCAGCCGCTGTCGCCAGCCCAGCTCGCGCTGGCCGAGCGGGGTGAGGTGGCGGTGTTGCTGGAGGCGGCTCCAGGAGCCGAGACCGGCGTACGCGACGCAGGCGGCCCGGCGACGGTCACGATGGTGGCGCCCGACCGGCCGGGCCTGCTCGCGGCGGCGGCGGGCGTCCTCGCCCTGCACCGGCTGGACGTGCGCTCGGCCGACGCGACTGCAGTCGGTGCGACAGCGGTGTCCCGGTTCGCTGTGCTACCGCGGTTCGGGTCGCTGCCCGATCCGGCGCGGGTGCGCGACGACCTCCGCGCGGTCCTGGAGGGCCGGCTCTCGCTCAGTGACCGCCTGGCCGAGCGCGAGCGGGCCTACGAGCGCGACCCGTCGGGGTGGGCTGCCCCCCGAGTGCTGTGGCTGGACGAGGTCGCGGAGACAGCGACGGTGCTCGAGGTCCGCGCCCATGACCGGCTCGGGGTGCTGCACCGGATCGCCGGTGCCCTGCAGTCATGCGGTCTGGACGTTCGATCGGCCCGGCTGTCGAGCTTCGGCGCGGAGGTCATCGACGCGTTCTATGTCGTCGACAGCGAGGGTGCGAAGGTCGCTGAGCCTGCTGTCAGGGACTCCGTGGAGGCCGCGGTGCTGGCCGCGCTGGCCTAGGGCTCGGCTGCCAGGCCGGCCAACCGGAGCCGCCCCCCGAGCCGGCCTACGGACGGAGCCCGGCAGCGTTGTCGACTGCCGGGCTACGCCGAGAGCGTCGGACCTACTGCCCTCAAAGGTCGCGCTGGGCCATCGCGAGCAGGTCGGCCCGCTCGGAAGGCATCGCACGGGCCAGGTGGGCCTCGAACGCCTGCCTGTCCCGCCGGGCGGCGACGGCGTGGCGATGGGTGACCCAGCCGCGTCGGGCGGCGGCCCACACTCCGCTGTCCCGCTCGGAGCCCTGTGCGGCGCTGCGTGCTTCGGTACTGGTGCTCATGGCAATCCTCCGTTGTGCTGCGACAGTCCGGTCGAAGTACCGGCTGTCAATGGTTCCAACGGATCAGTTCGGATTTGCATAGCCGTAGGCGGGTGTGGCGTCGGACACATTCGGTGTCAGAGACCCGGCCCCGGCTAGTGTTCCGGTACCTCGTCTTCCCACCCACAAGGACTGACGCCGCCCGTGTTCGACACCCTTTCCGACCGGCTCGAGAAGGTCTTCACGTCGCTACGCGGCAAGGGCCGGCTCTCCGAGGCCGACATCGACGCGACGGCTCGCGAGATCCGGATCGCGCTCCTCGAGGCCGATGTCGCGCTGCCGGTGGTGCGCGGGTTCATCGCGGCGGTGAAGGAGCGCGCGGTCGGCGCGGAGGTGTCCCAGTCGCTCAACCCCGCGCAGCAGGTCATCAAGATCGTCAACGAGGAGCTCGTCACCATCCTCGGGGGCGGCACCACGACCCTGCGGTTCGCGAAGAACCCGCCGACGGTGATCCTGCTCGCCGGCCTGCAGGGCGCCGGCAAGACGACGCTCGCAGGCAAGCTCGCGCTGTGGCTGCGTGGGCAAGGGCATGCCCCGCTGCTGGTCGCTGCCGACCTCCAGCGACCGAACGCGGTCCAGCAGCTCCAGGTGGTGGGCGGTCAGGCCGGCGTAGATGTCTTCGCCCCCGAACCCGGCAGCGGGGTGGGCGACCCGATCGACGTCGCACGCCGCTCGATCGAGCACGCGCGGCGGCTCCAGCACGACGTCGTCGTGGTGGACACGGCCGGCCGGCTCGGCGTCGACGCCGAGATGATGGCGCAGGCGGCGGCGATCCGGGACGCCGTGCGACCGGACGAGACGCTCTTCGTCGTTGACGCGATGATCGGCCAGGACGCGGTAGCCACGGCGCAGGCCTTCCAGTCGGGCGTCGGGTTCTCCGGCGTCGTCCTGACCAAGCTCGACGGCGACGCCCGGGGTGGTGCCGCGCTGTCGGTGGCCCAGGTCTGCGAGCGCCCGATCATGTTCGCCTCGACCGGCGAGAAGCTGGTGGACTTCGACGTCTTCCACCCGGAGCGGATGGCCTCCCGGATCCTCGGGATGGGCGACGTCCTGACCTTGATCGAGCAGGCCGAGAAGGTCTTCGATGCCGACCAGGCCGAGGCGATGGCGGCCAAGCTCTCCGCCGGCACCGAGTTCACCCTCGACGACTTCCTCGACCAGATGCTCGCCGTGCGCAAGATGGGCCCGATCGGCAGCATCCTCGGCATGCTGCCCGGCATGGGGCAGATGAAGGATGCGCTGGCCCAGGTTGACGACCGCGACCTGGACCGGGTGGCGGCGATCATCCGGTCGATGACGCCGGCGGAACGCCACGATCCCAAGCTCATCAACGGCTCGCGGCGGCTGCGCATCGCCAACGGCTCCGGCGTACAGGTGAGCGAGGTGAACGCGCTCGTCGACCGCTTCTTCGAGGCCCGCAAGATGATGAAGCAGATGGCCGGTGGCATGGGTCTGCCGGGAATGCGCCGCAAGACAGCGAAAGCCAAGGGCAAGAAGGGCAAGAAGAGCGGGCGGACGGCACCTCGTACCCCGCTCGGGCCGTCGCCGGGAGCCGGGCAGGGCTCGGCCGCATCGCCCTCGCTGCCGCCGGGTGGGCTGACGCTGCCACCCGGGTGGTCCGGGCTCCCGGGAGCGGCTCCCAACACCGGGCCGCGGCCGCGCGGTCGCTGAGC
>JALYXH010000175.1 GCA_030947185.1 Actinomycetota bacterium
GGCTGGCTCGTCGCAAGGCGGTCGGCCGCCCGCCGCGGCTGCCTGCAGAAGGCGAGCACCGGCGCCAGCACGACGGGCCACGTCAGCTCAGCCGCGACGCCTGCGACGCGCTGTCGGCAGCCGACCGCGAGGTGCTCGTCGTCGAGCAGCGTGAACAGGGCCTCCTCCAGCGCCCGGACGTCGCCCGGTGGCACCGCCACGCCGAGGTCGCGAGCGGTCACCAGGTCCGCCAGCGTGTCCCCGGCGGTGGTCACCACCGGTAGCCCGGCCCACAGGTAGTCGAGGACCCTGGTCCGGAAGGCGAACGCCGTCTCCAGCGAGTCCCGGTGGGTGCTGACGCCGATGTCGGCGTCGAGCAGGTAGTTGGCCCGGTCGTCGTAGACGACCCAGCCCGTGTTGAAGAAGACGTGCTGGCCCAACAGGCCGAGCTCGGCAGCGAGCGCCCGTGTGGTGCCGGCCATCGTGCTCCCGTCGGCTGCTGCATCCGGATGGGCCATGCCCAGGAAGAACAGCCGTACGCTCGGCCGGCGGCGCCGCAGCCGGTCCACCGCCCGGACCAGGGTCAGCGGGTCGAACCAGTCGTAGATGCCGCCGCCCCAGATGATCACCTCGTCCCCGGGCTCGATCCCGGGCACCACCCCCCGGAGCGCAGCCCTGGTTCGGGCCGGGGCGACCTCGGGCAACCCGAACGGGACGACCGCGAGGAGCCGTCGCAGCGTCGCGTCGTCGTCGTAGGCGGCCGGGTCGACCCGGCCGAGCGCTGCCATCGCCCCGAGCCAGAAGTCACGTTGCCGCTCGCTGGCGCACAGCACCAGATCGGCCCGGAGCAACTGGTCGTTCAGGGCTAGCACAGCTCCCTGCCACGCCCGCCGGCGGACGTCGGCGCCGCTGTTCCTGTGCTGCTCGAGCGCCTCGAGGTGCATCGGGTCGTAGACGTCGGCGACCAGGATCCTGTCCTCGGTCAGCAGCCAGGGATGGGCTGCCGTCACGAACCCGCGGACAACCACGACTGCGCACCAGCCGACCAGCGATCGCAGCTTCGCCTCGTCGACCCAACAGGCAGTGAAGCCGACGCCGACGCGGTCGCACCGACTGGTCGTCGCGAGCACTACCTCGTGCTCGTGGCCCAGCACGCGCGCCATCTGCCAGGCCCGGATCGCCGGTCCGGCCATCCGCTCACCAAGGCTGTCGGCGACCACGATGAGGATGCGGGTGCCGGAGCCAGCCGGCTGGCCGCTCAACGGGCCGACCGGCTCCGCGAGCGCCATCTCATCCCCTCATGCCGGCTCACCGGCGAGCGACTGCCGCGGGTGCATGCTCCAGCCACCGCCGAGTGACATCACCCCCGCCTGCTCCCGCGGTTGGCCCGGCTCGACACTGAACCGGAGCGCCCGGTGCCGGTAGTCGTACACGTGGACCCCGTAGAGGTCGGACAGCTTGGCGCTGATGTCGAAGACTCCCGGCGCCAGCAGCAGCCGGTCCACCTGCAGGTCGACGGTCCCGCTGCCACTGAGCCGGTCGGGCACCAGGTTCGCGTCGTAGGTGTTGGGGGCGGTGACCTGCACCCCACCGACGTTGTAGAGCTCGATGGCGAAGACCGGCTTCGTCAGGGTCGTCGGCGCGGTGTAGTGCAGCCGGATCATCACCGTGTCCCCGGTGCGCACACTTGCCGTGCGGCCGCCGGCGCCTAGGAGCTCGACCTCGTCGATCTGTGCCTCACCGGTGCCCCACCGGCTGCCGCCGGTCTCCACGGTCGCCCGCTCGGCGTGGGTCCCCCCGACGTACTCGTCGATCAGGTCACCCGGTCGACCGGTCCCCTTGACCACGCCGCCGTCGAGCCAGACCGCGCTGTCACACAGCCGACGGACGCTGTCCATCGAGTGGCTGACGATCACGATGGTCTTGCCGGCGTCCCTGAGCTCGTCGAACTTCACCGCGCACCGCTGCTGGAACGACTCGTCCCCGACAGCCAGCACCTCGTCCACGAGCAGCACGTCGGGATCGACGTTGATGGCGATCGAGAACCCGAGGCGCACGTACATGCCCGATGAGTAGTTCTTGACCGGTGCGTCGATGAACTGCTCGAGACCGGCGAAGTCCACGATCTCGTCGAAGCGCTCGGCCAGCTCTCGCTTCGCCAGCCCGAGAATGGACCCGTTGAGGAACACGTTCTCCCGCCCGGAGAGCTCCGGGTGGAAGCCGGCCCCCAGCTCCAGCAGCGCGGACACCTTGCCGGTCACGGCCAGCCGGCCCTCGTCCGGGCGCAGGATGCGGGCCATGCACTTGAGCAAGGTGCTCTTGCCTGACCCGTTCTGCCCGATCAGCCCGTACGTCGCGCCGACGGGCACCTCGAGGCTCACGTCGCGTAGCGCCCAGAACTCCTCGTAGCGGGCCCGGCCGCCACGCAGCACGGCTGCCTTCAGCGACTGGTTGCGCTCGCGGTAGACACGAAACCGCTTGGACAGCCCGCTGACCGCGATCGCCGGCTCGCGCCCACCAGGGGCAGCGCTCACAGCTCCTCCGCCAGCCGGCCTTCGAGGTGCTTGAACAGCCAGGCACCCGCCGTCAGCGCCGCGACGGAGACCAGGCAGAGGTAGCCGACGGTGCCGAGTGGGGGGAACTGGCGCCGGTAGAGGACGTCGCGCATCGCCTCGGCGAACCCCACCATGGGGTTGGCCTGGTAGGCCACCTTGAGCCAGTGCGGCAGCGAGGCGCGCCCGGTGACGATGGAGACCGGGTAGAGGATCGGCGTCGCGTAGAACCACAGCTGCAGGCCGATGTTCAGCAGGTGGCGGGCGTCGCGGAAGTAGACGTTGAGCACGCTGAGCATGAGCGCGATCCCGGTGGCGAAGACCGTGAGCAGGGCCATCACCGCCAGTGCCACCGGCAGCCACGGCAGCACCAGGCTGCCGAAGACGAGGAAGGCCACGGCGAGCACGACCATCTCGATCGCGAAGGTGACAGCGAAGGACAGCACCGTCGAGACGACCAGGACCTCGCGGCGGAAGTAGGTCTTCTTGATCAGGTTGGCGTTCCCGACCAGCACCTCCATCCCGCCGGTCATGGCGTTGGAGAGGTAGGTCCACGGCAGCAGGGCGCAGAGCAGGAACAGCGGGTAGTTCCGCAGGCCGCCGGCCCCCGGCGGGGTGGGCACGCGGAGCAGGATGCCGAAGACCAGGGAGTAGATGGCCATCATGGCCAAGGGGTTGACCAGCGACCAGCCCCAGCCCAGCGCCGTCCGCTTGTACTTCCCGCGCAGCTCGCGCAACGTGAGGTTGCTCAGCAGCTCGCGGGAGGCAACCAGCTCGCCGAGCCCGGAGTGCACGCTCATCGGGACCGCGCGAGTGCCGGCTGCTCGCTCATGGGCGCTCAGTCTACCGGCCCCGACGTCCGGCGGCGCCTACCGCAGCGTGCGCGTGGTGACGCCCGTGGCCGCGTCCCAGGACACCCAGCCGTGCTCGAAGTCGCTGCGCGCACCGCCCGGCACGGCGTACTCGTCGCTGACCGGATAGCCCATGGGACCGGCCTGGGCGCCGGAAGCGGACCACGAGCCCCGGATCGCGCCGTGCACCTCGTGGGCGCCGGTGGCCGGCGTCCAGTAGACGGCACCGCGCTGGAACGCGTTGAGGCGGCCGACGCCATCCGGCGTACCGGTCTCGTCGCTGAGCGGGTAGCCGAGCAGGCCGGCCGCGGAGCCGAGCGCGGCCCAGGCCCGCTCGATGCCCCCGTGCACCTCGTGCGCGCCGGTGGCCGGCGTCCAGTACACGCTGCCACCCTGGAACTGGCCGTACCGGCCGGCGCCGTCACTGGTCGCCTGTTCGTTCGCCACCGGGTAGTGCAGGAAGCCGGTCACCCCGCCCACCGCCGACCACGTGGCCGCGATGGCGCCGTGCACCTCGAACGCGCCACCGGCCGGCGTCCAGTAGACCGAGCCGCCCTGGAAGCTGTTGAAGCGGCCGACGCCGTCGCCGGCGCCCTGCTCGTCGGTGACGGGGTAGCCGAGGAAGCCTGCCTCGGCACCCGTCCCGGCCCAGAGGCCGCGGACCGCTCCGTGCACCTCCCAGGCGCCGGTCGCTGCGGACCAGTAGATCGAGCCGTTCTGGTAGTCGCTGCGGGCGCCACCGCCGGCGGCCGGTACCTCGCCCCCCAGGGCGCTGCCGAGCAGCCCGGTCGGGCCGCCCAGGGCGCCGTACTTGGCCTGGATCGCCGTCACGTTGGCATGCCAGTACGTGCTGCGCAGCGCCAGTTTGATCCGGAAGTCGTCACCGCTCACGGTCGCCGACGTGGGCGCACCGCCGGCACCGACTCCCTCCAGCGTCAGCCCGGTCACCCGGCCGCCCCAGTCACCGTTGCCGTCCCTGCTGGTGATCCGGAGCCGCTGCAGGCTGCCCACCTGCGGGTACGCCGCCTGCACCTTGGTGCCGTCGATGCCGGCGGTCCAGCTGTGCAGCGGGTTGGCGGTGTTGTCGTCCCACGGGTCGGGGTTGGCGGCCAGGTAGGGGGTGCCTCCGTTGGTCGACCAGCCACCATTGGTGGCCGAGAACTCGGTGAAGGCCGGCAGGCCGTTCCACAGCCGGACCCGCGCCGCCGTTGCGTCCACCGCGGCGTTCGTCGAGGCGGCTTCGAGGGCGGAGACGCTCCCGTTGGCTCCGAACAGCGTCTTGCCGCCGTAGACCTGGCACTGCGTCGAGCTGCAGATGTCCCACGCCGCCGCGCCCGCGTGCGCCCGCTTGTACGCCGAGTAGGTACGAGCCGCCACGGCCTGGGCCTGCAGCGCTGCCGGCAGGAACGACGACGGCGACTCGCGCGGCACGACGCCGTAGAGGTACCACTCCAGCGGAAGACCGTTGACCGTTGAGATGCTGGTGCCCGCTCCCGGCACTGCGATCATCCAGCCGCGGTACTCGCGGGAGACGCCCCCGGGCAGGAACACGCGCTCAGAGGCCGGACCGTCGAACTGGGCGGCACCGGCAAAGGCAGCCGGCCCACCGGGAGGGACCCAGTTGCCGCCCCAGCCGACGCCGTCGCCGCCCTGGACGTGCAGCCCGTCGAAGGCACGGTAGAGGCGCCACCGAGCCGGCCCCGCCGGGAGCACGTAGCGGGCGCCGGTGCTGTTGTCGCGAACGGCAAGGCCCGGCGCCGCAGCCACCTGCAGGTCAGCGCCCTCGTCGTCCTGGATCAGCACCCGGATCATGCCCTCGTCGGTCGTGCCGCTGACTGTCCCGGGGTAGTAGGTCGACAGGATCTGGTCGGAGCCGATCCCGCGCATCGCCGCGCCCTGGGCGCCGTACTGGCTCAGCCCATGGCCGTGGCCCCAGCCGTGCCCGGCGATGCCGAGGACGGTGCCCGCGCTGAGGGGGTAGACCTCGTCGGCCCCGGCCGGCGAGCCGTCGACCCCGATGACGACGGCCGTCGCGAGCAGCCCGAGCACGGCCGCCTTGGCCGGCCACGACCGGGCCCGCAGGAGTCCGGTCACGGCTTGGTCGGGATCACCGACGTCGCGCCGGTCACCGCGTCCCAGGTGATCGAGCCGCGCTGGAAGTCGCTGCGCGCTCCACCGGTGACGGAGTACTCGTCGCTGACGGGGTAACCCAGCGGCCCGGCCTGCGCGCCCTCGGCCGTCCAGCGGCTACGGATGGCCCCGCGCACCGCATGCACGCCAGTGGCGGCGCTCCAGTAGACGGCGCCGTTCTGGAAGGTGTTGAAGCGGCCGAGACCGTCCTGCGCGCCCTGCTCATCGGACAGCGGGTACCCCAGGTAGCCGCGTTCGGCACCGACGGCCGCCCACAGGGCCCGGACGGCGCCGTGCACCTCGTGAGCCCCGGTGGCCGGGGTCCAGTAGACCGCGCCGTTCTCGAAGCTGTTGAAACGGCCGGTGCCGTCGGAGGACCCCTGCTCATCGGTCACCGGGTAGCGCAGGAAGCCGGCCTGCGCCCCCAGCGCCACCCACTTCGCCTGGATGCCGCCGTGCACCTCGTGCGGACCGCTGTTGGGCGTCCAGTAGATGGCGCCGTTGCGGAACCGGCTGTAGCGGCCGACGTTGTCGCCCGTGCCGCTCTCCTCGCTGACGGCGACGCCGAGGAACGCCCCCAGCCCGCCGGTGGCGAGATAGTCATCCCGGATCCCCCCGTGCACGTCGTGGATGCCCGTCGACGGCGACCAGAGCAGGCTGGCGTTGCGGAAGTCCACCCCGGCGCTGTCACCCACCCGGTACTCGGGCGTGATCGTGTCACCGAGGTAGCCGCCGGCACCACCCGAGGCGAAGTAGCGCTGCCCGATCAGGGTCGGCGGCGGGATCATCGATGCCGTGGTCTGGCGGATCTGTCCCAGCAGGGCGTACGCCGAGTCACCGGGACAGGTCGTCAGGTCGGCGTCGCGGTGGCCGGAGACGACCGAGAACGACACCGGCGTGCCGGTCGGGTAACGCGACTCGCTGAACGGCGCCGCGATGAGCGTGGCCGTCCCCAGAGGGTTGCGGAAGTAGCGGCTCAGCTTCCATGCGAACAGCCGCTCCAGCGCGTTGAGCATCACCGGCGGCGGCGACACGGTGGAGAAGGTGCCGATCAGCGACGCCGCGAAGCTGTCGGTGTTGAAGCCGCCGGTGTGGGCTCCCAGGACCGCGCGGTCGATGCCGCCCCAGCGTCCTTCGAAGATCTGGCCGTACCTGTCGACCAGGTAGTTGTAGCCGATGTCGCACCAGCCGTTGCTCTGCACGTGGTAGGCGTAGATCGAGCGCACGATGGCCGCCGAGTCACCGGGTCCGTAGTTGTTTGAGGTGTCCGTGTGGTGGACGAAGCCGACCTTCACCGTGTCCACGTAGCCGGTGAAGCACGGGCGCATGGACTCGTCCGCTCCCCACTGGGCCCGGGTGATGATCGCGGGCATGGCGGCCTCGGCGGACGCCGAGGAGGCCGGCAGCCGGCCGCCCGGGTGGGCGTCAGCCGCCGAGGTACCGGGGTCGATCAGCTCGACCTTCAGGTCGGCCGGCGCCTTGGCGCCCTCGGGGACGTCCACCCGGGTCTGCACGCCGTCGGACGCGCCTGCCCAGAGCGGCTCGCTGCTCGCCCGCACCGGGTGGCCGGTGACGTCGGCACTGCCGTCGTCGGGCGCCGTGTCGAGAGCATCCATGTCGGTCCAGTCCGACCACTGCCCCCGGGCGTGCGTGCGCACCTGCACGTGCACGCCGGCGACAGCCGGGTCGCGGGTCCAGGTGACGCCCACGGCGGAGAAGCGCGCTGTCGAGTCCAGGTTGGCGACTGCGGTCAGCTTGCGACCGCCAGGTGCCCGGGTGGTGGCGACGGCGGCCTCGGCCACCTGGGCCATGGCCACCTTGCGCACCGATGGCTTGACCGGATGCGCTGACGGTGCGGACGGAACAACCGTCGAGACGGCCATCAGACCCGGGGCGGCAACGCTGAGCAGGGCAACGGAGAGAAGTCGGCGCACAGGGAGCTCCACGACTAGGACGGACGAGCCGAGAACGGGAGGACCGCCCCCGCTCGCGGCCGGGGGCCGATGGCCCGTACGGCGCACCAGTCACTACTGCAACTGCCGCGCCTACGTTTCCCCTTCGGCCGCCTTCCGCCGGTCCTTAACGACTGGGCTCCACCTCGACCGGTGGGGCCTTCGGATGCCCGTTGCCGGGTCGCAGTGCCTCGCCGGACCTGGCGAAGGCGTCGTGCAGAGCGGTGCGCCAGTCGGGCAGAAGTGGCAGGCCGACCGACGCCCACCGCGTCGAGGCGAGCACGCTGTAGGCCGGCCGAGGGGCCGGGCGCCGGAACGCCGCCGAGCCGACCGCCTGCACCCGGTCAGGGTCCGCGCCCAGCTCCTCGAAGACCGCCCGGGCCAGGCCGCACCAGGAGGTCTGGCCGCCGTTGGTGCAGTGGTAGACGCCGGGTGGCGGGCGGGTCGTAGCCAGCCCTACGAGGCCGGCGGCCAGCTGGCCGGACCAGGTCGGTGAGCCCTGTTGGTCGGCGACGACCTCCAGGGTGTCCCGCTCCTGCTCTAGACGGGCCATCGTCTTGACGAAGTTGCGGCCCACGGCGCCGTAGACCCAGGCGGTACGCACGACGTAGGCATGGCCGGCGCCCCCGAGCACGGCCTGCTCGCCGGCCGCCTTCGTCCGGCCGTAGGCGCCGAGCGGCTCGGTCGGCGCGTCCTCCGGGTAGGGCACGTCGGCGTTCCCGGCGAACACGTAGTCGGTCGAGACGTGCACCAGGTCGGCCCCGGCCGCCGCGCAGGCGGCCGCGAGCAGCCCGGGCGCCGTCGCGTTCACGGCGTACGCCGTCGCCTCGTCGGTCTCTGCTCCGTCGACGTCGGTCCAGGCAGCCGCGTTGAACACGACGGGCCTGCTCCCGCGCCCGGTCCCGGCTGCCCACCCCACGACCGCCGGCGCCACAGCGGCCGGGTCGGCCACGTCCAGTTCTGCACGGGTCCAGCCGCTGGCGGTCACCCCCTGCTCCCCCAGCACCCGCATCAGGTCGCTGCCCAGCTGCCCCGCGGCGCCGACCACTAGCGCGCTGACGGCGCCGGCGCTCATGTGCCGATGCCGGCCTTGCGCTTGAGCGGCTCCCACCAGTCGCGCCGCTGGCGGTACCAGTCCACCGTGGCAGCCAGCCCCTCGTCGAAGTCGACCTGCGGGCGGTAGCCGAGCTCGCCGATGGCTGACCAGTCCACCGAGTAACGGCGGTCGTGGCCCTTGCGGTCCTCGACGTAGGTGACCATCGACTCGTCGGCGCCGCAGGCGGCCAGCAACCGGTCGGTCAGGTCCCGGTTCGTCAGCTCGGTGCCGCCGCCGATGTTGTAGAACTCCCCTGCCCGGCCGTGCTCGAGCACCACCTGGACACCGCGGCAGTGGTCGTCGACGTGGAGCCAGTCGCGCACGTTGAGCCCGTCTCCGTAGAGCGGCACCGGCTGGCCGTCGAGCAGGTTCGTCACGAACAGCGGCAGCACCTTCTCGGGGAACTGGTAAGGCCCGTAGTTGTTCGAGCACCTGGTGACGCTGACGTTCAAACCGTGCGTGACGGAGTAGGCGCGGGCCAGCAGGTCACCGCCCGCCTTGGCGGCGCTGTAGGGCGAGTTGGGGTCCAACCGGTCGCTCTCCCTGGACGAGCCGGTCGGCACCGAGCCGTAGACCTCGTCGGTCGAGATGTGCACGACGCGGGGCACTCCCGCCCGCAGGCAGGCGTCGAACAGCGTCTGGGCGCCCAGCACGTTGGTGACGACGAAGTCGGCGCCCCCGGAGATGGAGCGGTCGACATGGGTCTCCGCAGCGAAGTTGATGACCGCGTCGTGACCGGGCAGCTCCTCGTCCAGCCGCCGGCTGTCGATGATGTCCTCCTGCACGATGCGGAGCCGCGGGTCGTCCCGGACCGGCGCCAGGTTCGCCAGGTTGCCGGCGTAGGTCAGCTTGTCGTAGACGGTCACCCCGGTGACACCGCCGGCGCCGGGGTAGGCGCCGCTGAGCAGGCTGCGCACGTAGTGGGAGCCGATGAAGCCGGCTCCGCCGGTGACCAGGACGCGCATGCCGCGGGCATCCGTTCGCTCGAGAGACACCCATCTTCCCAGACCCGGCCGGCCCGGTGGCGCTGCGC
>JALYXH010000137.1 GCA_030947185.1 Actinomycetota bacterium
CGGCAGGCGTGGTGGACGCCGGCGGCCGCGGCCTGTGTGTGCTCCTGGACGCCCTGGCAGCTGTGGTCACCGGCACGGCGCAGCCACTGCCGTCGGCCTCGCCGCTGTCGCCGGTGCAGCCGAGCCCTGCAGGGTCGGCCGGGCCACCCGGGCAGCACGGCCCGGGGTACGCCTACGAGGTCGAGTACCTGCTGGACGCCCCCGCCGTGGCCGTCGACCGGCTTCGTGTCGCGCTCGCCGGGCTCGGCGGGTCGCTCGTGGTCGTCGGGAGCGCGCCGCGGTGGAAGGTCCATGTCCACACCGACGACGTCGGGGCCGCGATCGAGGCAGGCATCGCCGCCGGCCGGCCCTCGCAGGTGCGGGTCACCCGGTTCGCTGATCACCAAGACGCGCCCGCGACCGCTGGTGTCCGGGCCGTCGTCGCCGTCGCTCACGGTGACGGGATCCGGCACCTGCTCGAGGACGGTGGCGCGGTCGTGGTGGCTGCGGTCCCGGGCTGCGGACCATCGGCTTCCGAGCTGCTCGCCGCGGTGCGGGCGAGCGGAGCAGCCGAGGTCGTCCTGCTGCCCAACGACCAGGGCGGCCACGCCGTCGCCCGCCTGATAGCCGACCAGGCCAGGTCGGAAGGCGTCGCCGTCGCGGTCGTCCCGACCCGGTCCGCGGTCCAGGGTCTGGCCGCACTCGCGGTGGCCGACCCGGCCAGACGGTTCGACGAGGACGTCATCACCATGACCTCGGCGGCCGGCGCCACTCGCTGCGCGGAACTGACCGTGGCCGAGCACGGAGCGATCACCACGGCCGGGCTGTGCCGGGCCGGTGACGTCCTCGGCATCGTCGACGGCGAGGTGGTGCTCATCGGCAGCGAGCTCGAGGCCGCCGCCCTCGACCTGGTGGAGCGGATGCTCGCCGCCGGCGGCGAGCTGGTCACCGTCGTCCTGGGGTCGAGCGCCCCGCCCGGCCTCGGCAGCGTCCTCGACCGGCACCTCCACCAGGCCCGCCCAGGGGTGGAGACGGTCGTCTACCTCGGGGGACAGCAGGAGCCGCCCGTCCTGCTGGGGGTCGAGTAGTGGCCGAGCTCGTCACGCCGCTGCGCGGAGTGGTCGGGGACAAGACCGCCAGCGCACTCGCCGACGCCCTCGACCTGCGCACGGTCGGCGACCTGCTGCACCACTACCCGCGTCGCTACGCCGAGCGCGGCCGGCTCACCGACCTGGCCGACCTGGTTGTCGGCGACCACGTCACGGTGCTCGCCGAGGTGACCGCCGCCCGCTCGCGCCCGATGCGCAACCGGGACTCCATGCTCGAGGTCACCGTGGGCGATGGCTCCAGAACGCTGGCGCTCACGTTCTTCGGCCGCCGGCAGCTCTGGCGCGAGCGGGAGCTGAGGAAGGGCCGTCGCGCCCTGTTCGCCGGGAAGGTCACCGAGTTCAACCGGAAGCGTCAGCTGACCCATCCGACGTACGTCCTGCTGGACGCGGAGGAGGCGGACCAGAGCAGCGCGGTCGCCGAGTACGCCGGAGCGCTGATCCCGGTCTACCCCGCCGGCGCCGCGGTCCCGTCGTGGACCATCAGCAGATCGGTCCGGCTCGCCCTCGACGCGCTGGACGAGCCGGCCGACCCGCTGCCGGCCGACCTGCGGGCACGGCGTGGCCTGCTGCCGCTCGCCGCGGCCCTGCGTGCGATCCACCAGCCCGCCGACCACGACGACGTACGCCGCGCGACCGAGCGCCTCAAGTGGGACGAGGCACTCGTACTCCAGGTGACGCTTGCCCAGCGGCGGGCCTCGGCGGCACTGACGCCGGCGACCCCGCGCCCGGCTCGCGAGGGAGGGCTGCGGAGCGCCTTCGACGAGCGCCTGCCGTTCACCCTGACCGACGGCCAGCAGGAGGTCAGCACCGTGCTGACCTCGGAGCTGGCCTCCCCACACCCGATGCACCGGCTGCTCCAGGGCGAGGTCGGCTCGGGCAAGACCGTCGTCGCGCTGCGGGCGATGCTCACGGTGGTCGACACCGGCGGGCAGGCAGCCCTGCTGGCGCCCACCGAGGTGCTCGCCGGGCAGCACCTGCGCTCGCTGCGCGACCTGCTCGGCCCGCTGGCGAGGGCGGGTGAGCTCGGCGCGGGTGAGCCGGCGACGAAGATCACCCTGCTCACCGGGTCGCTCAGCGCGGCAGCCCGGCGTAGGGCGCTGGCCGAGGTGGCCGACGGGCAGGCCGGGCTGGTCGTCGGCACGCACGCACTGCTGGAGGAGGGGGTCGCGTTCGCCGATCTCGGTCTCGTCGTGGTCGACGAGCAGCACCGGTTCGGCGTCGAGCAGCGCGAGGCGCTGCGGGCCAAGGGCGGAACCCCGCCGCACGTCCTGGTCATGACCGCGACCCCTATTCCCCGCACTGTCGCGATGACCGTCTACGGCGACCTGGAGACGTCCTCGCTGAGCGAGTTGCCGGGCGGCCGGCTGCCCATCGAGACCAGGGTGGTGCCGGCAGCGGACAGGCCGCAGTGGCTCGACCGGGCCTGGCAGCGGGTCGCGGAGGAGGTCGCCGCCGGCCACCAGGCGTTCGTCGTCTGCCCGCGCATCGGGGAGGCGGCCGGCAGCGACGACGTCGAGCCGGACGAGGGTGCCGCCGACAACGGCGTACGCCGGCCGGGCCTGGCCGTACTGGACGTGCTGCCACAGCTGACCGACGGTCCACTGGCCGGGCTGCGGCTGGCGGCACTGCACGGGCGGCTCCCGCCCGAGGAGAAGGACGCCGTCATGCGCCGGTTCGCCGGCGGGAGCCTCGATGTGCTGGTGGCGACCACCGTGGTGGAGGTCGGCGTGGACGTGCCGAACGCCACGGTGATGGTCGTGCTGGACGCGGACAGGTTCGGGATCAGCCAGCTGCACCAGCTGCGTGGCCGGGTCGGCCGGGGAAGCGCAGCCGGGCTCTGCCTGCTGGTGACCGAGGCCCCGGAGGGTACGCCGGCCCGGACCCGGGTCGAGTCGGTCGCCGGCACCCTCGACGGCTTCGAGCTGGCCCGCCTCGACCTGGAGCAGCGCCGGGAAGGTGACGTGCTGGGCGCCGCCCAGTCCGGACGCCGGAGCCAGCTGAAGCTGCTGGCCCTGCTGCGCGACGAGGCGCTGATTGTGGCCGCTCGAGAGGAGGCCACCGCACTGGTGGCTGAAGATCGCGACCTGACGGCTCACCCGGCGCTGCGGCAGGCCATCGCCGCGATGCTCGACGACGAGCGGGCCGAGTATCTGGAGAAGGCATGAGTACCTGGAGAAGGCGTGAGTACCCGAGAAGGCATGAGCCCAGCCGGATGAAGCCGGGCCCAACACCGGTTGACCCTGCTGACAGGGTGCGTCAACAGGTCCGGCAGAGGTGAGGTCGCTCGTGCAGGTCGACATCTGGTCCGACGTGGTGTGCCCGTGGTGCTACATCGGCAAGCGGCGGCTCGAGGCGGCGCTGGACCGCTTCGCCCACCGCGGCGAGGTCGAGGTGCGCTGGCACAGCTTCGAGCTCGATGCGGATGCCCCGGCCGAGCGCACCGGGCCCTACGCCCAGCGACTGGCCGAGAAGTACGGGGTCGGTGTCGCCGACGCGCAGGGCATGATCGACTCGATGACCGCCGCCGCGGCCGCCGACGGGCTGGACTTCCGCTTCGACCAGGTCAGACCCGGCAACACCTTCGCTGCCCACCGGCTGCTGCACCTGGCCGCGGACCGTGGCTGCCAGGACGCGCTCAAGGAGCGGCTGCTGGCGGCGTACATGACGGAGGGGCGCCCGATCGGCGACATCGAGACCTTGGCGGAGCTGGCCGAGGAGGCCGGCCTGGACCCCCACGAGGCAAGGACTGTCCTCGAGGGTGACGCCTACGCCGCGGACGTTCGCGCCGACGAGCGGCAGGCGGCCGAGATCGGCATCTCCGGAGTGCCGTTCTTCGTTGTCGACCGCCGTTACGGCGTCTCCGGCGCCCAGCCGGCCGACGTCCTGCTCGGCGTGCTCGACCGGGCCTGGACCGAGTCGCACCCGACGCTGCAGCTGGTCCCGGTCGGGGGACCGGACGCTGCCGCGGCAGCCTGCGAGGGCGACAGCTGCGCGGTCTGAGCGGCCGGCCGTGACCCGGATCATCGCCGGCGCTGCAGGAGGCCGCCGGCTGGCCGTGCCGTCCGGTACGGCGACCAGGCCGACCGCCGACCGGGTCCGGGAGGCGCTGTTCTCGGCTGTCACGTCCGCCGTGGGCGAGCCGGCCGGCGCCCGCGTGCTCGACCTGTACGCCGGATCGGGTGCGCTCGGCCTCGAGGCCCTTTCCCGGGGCGCCGAGCATGCGCTGCTCGTCGAGGCCGACGCGCGCGTGCTGCGGACCCTGCGGGCCAACGTGGCAGCCCTGGACCTGCCCGGCGCCGAGGTGCGTGCCGACAGGGTGGAGCGGGTGCTCGCGTCCTCGCCGCCCGCGGCGTACGACCTCGCGCTGGCCGACCCGCCGTACGCCCTCGACGCGGCGGACGTCGACGCCGTCCTCTCGGCGCTGGCCGCCAACGGCTGGCTGGCTCCCGGTGCGCTGGTCGTGCTGGAGCGGTCCAGCCGCGGGCGCCCGCCGGCCTGGCCGCAGGGGGTGCAGGGCACCCTCTCCCGCCGGTACGGCGAAGCGACGCTCTGGTACGGTCGCGCGGCTCGCTGAGGCAGCCGATCAGCCGGAGGGCCTGTGCGTCGCGCGGTGTGCCCGGGGTCCTTCGACCCCGTGACCAATGGTCACCTCGACATCATCGAACGGACCAGCCGCATCTACGACGAGGTCGTGGTCGGCGTCCTGGTGAACCCCAACAAGAAGGGCCTGTTCGCCATCCAGGAGCGCATCGAGGTGCTCACCGAGGTGACCGCGGCCTACGGCAACGTGACGATCGACTCGTTCACCGGGCTGCTGGTGGACTACTGCCGGGAGCACTCGATTCCGGTGATCGTCAAAGGCCTCCGGGCGATCAGCGACTTCGACTACGAGCTGCAGATGGCACAGATGAACCACGGTCTAGCCGGGGTCGAGACTTTGTTCATGACCACCAACCCGCTCTACTCTTTCCTTTCGTCCAGCCTCGTCAAGGAGGTTGCGACGTTCGGCGGTGACGTCTCCGGCCTCGTGCCGGCGAGTGTCTACCGCCGGCTCACCGAGCGGCTCGGTACCCGTGGGGAGGCCTGACCCCACACCGCCGCTCCCGGCAGCAGGAGTGAGTTGCCCGTGGACGTGCAAGCCAAGATCGACGAGCTGACCGCACAGGTGGAGAGCGCGCGCGCGATGCCGATGTCGGCCTCGTGCGTCATCAATCGCACCGAGTTCCTGCGCCTGCTCGACGAGCTCCGCGAGCTGCTCCCCACCGAGCTGCACCGGGCCGAGTTCGTGCTCCGGGACCGTGACGAGGTCATCGAGGAGGGCCGGAGGGAGGCCGAGCGCATCATCGAGGGAGCCCACGAGGAGCGGACCAGGCTGGTCGGGCGCACGGAGGTCTTCCAGCAGGCGGCGCACGAGGCCGAGCGGGTGGTGGCCGAGGCGGCGCAGCGCTCCGAGGTCATGCGCAGCGAGGTCGACGACTACGTCGACACAAGGCTGGCCAACTTCGAGATCGTGCTGCACAAGACGCTGTCCGCGGTGGAGCGGGGGCGGGACAAGCTGCGTGGCCGGCACGACCTGGTCAACCTAACGGACGCCGAGATGGACCAGCTGGACGAGAGCCCGCTGCCCGGCTGAGGCCGTCGCAGCCAGCCCTGCTCGGGTACCCTGGATCAGAATCCCCGCACATTTCCCAGGAAGTTGTCGTGCCCGCCACCAAGAAGTCCCCGCGCCACCTCGACCCGCGCCGACCGCTCGTGCTGGACACCCGCGAGCTCGGCCGGCGACCGGGGTCGATGCGACGCGTGCGCCTGTCGGTGCCGGCTCCTGAGCGGATGTCGCTTGAGCTGATCGGCGTTGTTCCCGGGTCTGCCGTCGAGCTGGACCTGCGCCTGGAGTCGGTGATGGAAGGCGTCCTCGTCTCCGGCACGGCCACCGCGCCGCTGGCCGGGGAGTGTGGCCGCTGTCTCGACCCCGTCGGCTCCGCGATCACGGTCGACCTGCAGGAGCTGTTCGCCTATCCGGACAGCGCCACCGGCGAGACCACTACCGACGACGAGGTCAGCCGTCTCGACGGTGACTTCGCCGACCTGGAGCCGACCCTGCGCGACGCGGTCGTGCTCAACCTCCCGCTCACCCCCGTCTGCCGGCCCGACTGCGCCGGGCTGTGCGCCGGCTGCGGAGGCCGGCTCGACGACCTGCCGAGCGACCACACCCACGAGCAGCCGGACCCGCGCTGGGCCGAGCTGGCTCGCCTGCTCGACCGCACCACCACCGACGTCCCCCAGAGTCAGGAGAGCTAGTCGTGGCCGTCCCGAAGCGCCGCATGTCGAGGAGCAACACCCATGCGCGCCGGTCGCAGTGGAAGGCCACCGCTCCGGCGTACGCCACCTGCAAGCGGTGCAAGCAGGTCAAGCTGCCGCATGTCGCCTGCCCGACCTGCGGCACGTACAACGACCGCCAGGTCCTCCCCGTCTGACCCGGCGGTGAGCGCCGAGGGTCACGTCGCCACGCCGGTGCGGGTGGCGCTCGACCTGCTCGGCGGTGACGAGGCGCCGGCAGCTGTGGTCGAGGGAGCCCTGCTGGCCCTGCGCGAGCACGCCGGCGTCGCGATCGTCCTGGTCGGCCCGACCGACGTGGCCGAACGCCTGCTCGAGGCGGCCGGCCCGCCCCGCCGCCTCGCCGACCGTCTCGAGCTCGTCGAGGCGGCCGACGGCATCGCCATGGGCGACTCGCCGCTCGAGGCGGTCTCCAGCAAGCCCGGCGCCAGCGTCATGGTGGCGGCCCGACTGGTCGCCGACGGGGCCGCCGACGCGACGGTGTCGGCCGGGTCCACCGGAGCGATGCTGCTGGCGGCCCTGATGGCGCTGGGCCGGCTGCCCGGCATCACCCGGCCGGCGCTGGCCGCTGTCGTCCCCGCCACCGGCGGTCCGGTCGTACTGCTCGACTCCGGGGCCAACCGGGCCGCCGACGCGGGCCTGCTGGCCCAGTGGGCGCTGGCCGGGTCGGCGTACGCCGAGGTGCGGCTCGGCCTGGCCAGGCCCCGGGTCGGCCTGCTGTCCATCGGCGAGGAAGACGGCAAGGGCGACGCCCTGCGCCGGGAGGCGTTCGGACTCCTGGCCGAGCTGCCGTTGGACTTCGTGGGCAACGTGGAGGGGCGCGACGTCCCGCTGCGCGGCGCCGCCGACGTCGTGGTGACCGACGGGTTCACCGGCAACGTCCTGCTCAAAGGCCTGGAGGGGGCACTGGTGATGGCCGCGGCGGCCGTACGCACGGCCGGAGCGGAGCATCCGGACCTGCAGGCGATGCTCCCGACGCTGGCCGAGGCGGTGAGCCACCTGGACCCGGACCGGCATGCCGCGGGGATGCTGCTCGGCGTCGACGGGGTGGCCGTCGTCGGCCACGGCGCCTCGTCGCCGCGCGCTGTCGCAACCTGTGTGATGACCGCCGCCGACGCCGTGGCCGACGGCCTGGTGCCGCGAGTGGCAGCGGCTTTCGCCGACCTGCAGTCGGCCGGTCCGGTCCGGTCCCAGATGCGGCCCGTCGAGGAGGCGATCCGACGGTGAGCTCACGTCGGCCGGACCTCGGGGAGCCCGTCCCCGAGCAGGCGGCTGCCGCCCTGGCTGAGGCGCTCGGCGTTGCCATCGACTCTCAGCTGCTCCTGCGCGCCCTGACCCACCGCTCCTACGCCTACGAGCACGGCGGGCTGCCGACCAACGAGCGGCTGGAGTTCCTCGGCGACTCGGTGCTCGGACTGGTTGTCACCGATGCCCTCTACCGGACCCATCCGGACCTTCCCGAGGGCCAGCTCGCGAAGCTGCGCGCATCGGTGGTCAACATGAAGGCCCTGGCCGACGTCGCCCGCGAGATCGGCGTCGGCCAGTGGCTGCGCCTGGGCCGCGGAGAGGAGACCACCGGTGGCCGGGACAAGTCCTCGATCCTGGCGGACACGTTCGAGGCGATCCTCGGCGCCGTCTACCTCGACGGTGGCATCAGCGTGGCGAGTGGCGTCGTCCGCCGGCTCTTCGACCCCCTGATGGCCTCAGCCGCCGGGCGTGGGGCGGGTCTGGACTGGAAGACCAGCCTGCAGGAGCTCACGGCAGCGTTGCTGCTGGGCGTTCCGGTGTACGCCGTCACCGAGACCGGTCCGGACCACGCGAAGAGCTTCACGGCTACGGCGATGGTGGCCGGGGAGGCCGTCGGAACCGGCGAGGGCCGCAGCAAGAAGGAGGCCGAGCAGCGGGCGGCGGAGATGGCCTGGGCCGCCCTGCAGCAGCGAGCCGTACCGGGCGCCGCCGCGGCACCCGGGCCCCGCTGAGGTCCGGGCGTGCCGGAGCTGCCGGAGGTCGAGGTCGTCCGCCGCGGGCTGGAGCGCGGGGTCGTCGGTCGCACGGTCGCCGAGGTGGTCGTCGCCCACCCGCGGGCGGTCCGGCGGCATCTCGCCGGCGCCGCCGACTTCGCAGCCTTGCTGGCCGGGCGGACGCTGCTGGCCGCCCAGCGACGGGGCAAGTACCTCTGGTTGCCGCTCGACTCCGGTGACGCGCTCACCGCGCATCTCGGCATGAGCGGACAGCTCCTGGTCCTCGACCCCGAGGTCCCCGTCGAGAAGCACCTGCGGATGCGCCTGACATTCACCGACGGCGGCCGCGAGCTGCGCTTCGTCGACCAGCGCACCTTCGGAGGCCTGTTCGTCGTCGCCGGCGGCGCCGGCGACCCGCTTGCGGACCCGGACGCGCCACCGTCGGTGCTCGCCCACATCGCGCGCGACCCGGTCGATCCGGCATTCGACGACGCCGCTTTCGTTGCAGGCCTTCACCGGCGGCGTACCGGGCTCAAGCGGGCACTGCTCGACCAGACCCTGGTCAGCGGGATCGGCAACATCTACGCGGACGAGTCGTTGTGGCGCGCTCGACTGCACTACGCCCGCCCCACCGAGTCGGTGACCCGTCCCGAGGCGGCGCGGCTGCTGGGCGCGGTGCGGGCGGTGCTCGGCGAGGCGCTGCTCGCCGGCGGCACCTCCTTCGACGCGCTCTACGTCTCCACCGAGGGGGTCAGCGGCCTGTTCGAACGGGAGCTGGCGGCGTACGGCCGGGAGAACCGGCCGTGCCCCCGCTGCGGGACCCCCATCCGCAGGGACGCCTTCATGAACCGGTCCAGCTTCACCTGCCCGCGCTGTCAGCCGAAGCCGCGCCGTGCGCGCTGGTGAGCGCTTCCGCCTCCGGCCGGCCCCGCTGGGCGGCCTCGGCGGTCACGTCGGCTGGGACCGAGCCGTCGTGCTGGCGCGGCGTCCAGGCTTCCGAGCGCACCCACTCGGAGCCGCAGCCGGCGCAGGCGAAGACGGGCAGGGCGCCGTTCGCCCGCTCAGTGCGGGACCAGGCGCAGAGCTGTCGGCACGGTTCCTGTGCGAGCGCGCTCACTTGGAGGGAGAGTCGCCCAGCGGCGGGACAGCCGTTGGCACCGAGCCGACGTAGACCGGAGTCGCCTGCCCGACCGGACCGGCCGGCTCGCGGTTGGCCCCGTTGGGGCTGCCCGACTGGCAGCCGGCCAGCGCGACGACGACGGCTGCCAGCAGCGTTGCCGACAGCGGCGAGCGAACGTGCCAGTACGGAGCGGTCACGGCGTTCTCCTGGTCCTGAGTCCCGAACGGCTCGAACAGCCGTCGCTAACCTGCGGTCATCATGTCAATGCGCCGACCGGTACCCGCGCAGGGCGACGACGGCGAGCCGATCCGCCGGTTGACCGCTTGGGCCCGTGGGCGGGTGCAGGGAGTCGGCTTCCGTTGGTGGGTGCGGGCCAGGGCGCTGGAGCTCGGGCTGGTCGGCTGGGCAGCGAACCTCGACGACGGTCGGGTCGAGGTGGTCGTCGAGGGCAGGGAGGGCGCCTGCCGCGCGCTGCTGGAGGCCCTGCAGGGGTCGGACGCCGCGAGCTCGC
>JALYXH010000182.1 GCA_030947185.1 Actinomycetota bacterium
GGCCTGGGACTGGTCGCGCGGGTTCCCGCCCTCGTGGCCCACCTCGGCGCGGGAACGCCTGGCAACGGTGCTGCTGGCCCGGCCCTGGCGTCGTTGAGACGCGGGCGGGGCACCCGGACGCGGCCACGGCGGCGGGTGCAAGAGGCGGCCGGGCCCGGCTGGACCCGACGCCTCGCGCGCGCGGACTAGGTCGAGAGCAGCCGCTCAAAAAAGGACCGGTACCGCCGCAGGGCCTGGCGGAGCTGTTCGGTCGCGGCCTCGCCTTCCGACTGGCTCCACTGTGCTTCCAGGTTGCGGCGTTCGTCCGCGAAACTAGCAGCGAGCGCCTGCATCGTCTCCGCCACCAGTGCGTCGGCCTCTTGAACGGCCGCCCGCGGATCATCGACGAACCGGCTCTGCACCTGCCGCCAGCGGTCCTGGAAATCGCCGGCCTGGTCGCGCCCCATCAGTTCCTCGCGCTCATCGGCCCGAGCGCTTTGACCGGGCTGGCTAGCGTTCTGCGGCCGACCGCCGGCTTGGACCGGCTGGTCCCCGCGGCGCTCCGGCGGCGCCGGCGTCGTGGAGGTGTCGTGCGGCGCGAGGTCACGGTCGGCACCGGTCGTGCCCTCCTGGGTGGGACCGCCGTGCTCGGGAGCGTCCTGCCCGCCGCCCGTCTCGGATGACTGATCACGGGCAGGCGGGCTGCCTCGACCCGCCATGTCCTCTGTGGTCAGACCCTGGTCCTGCTCGCGCACTGTTGCCTCCCGGCGGTAGACGCAGTCCTCAGCGGCGTGGTGCCTCGTCGGTCGCGGATCGTTCGTCTGTGCCCGTGCTTCCCTGAGGGGCGCGTTCTGCGCTGTCCGAGGCGGAGTCGCCGGTGGTCAGCAGCTCGCCGAACAGTGCCCGGTAGTGCAGCATTGCCTGGCGAAGATCTTCCACGGAGGCCTTCTGCTGCTCGTGCGCCTCGGCGATGTCATGCGCCGCCCGGTAGTGCTCGAGAACTTTGGCGTGCTCGACCGAGAGCAGCCGAGCCTGCTTGTCGTAGTCACCGGTGGGGTAGCCCCGCTCCCGCATCAACTCCCCGACGACCCGGTCCGCCTCGACGACGGCAGCGTCCGGACTGTCGACGAAGCCCTCCTGAACGCGCTGCCATGAGGCCTCGTATCGCTCCCGGCTCTGCGGGCTCAGCTGCCGCAGCTGCAACTTGTCGTGCTCAGCCTTGCGGTCGGCAAGCTCTCGGTGCGCGGCCCGCTTGCCGCCTGCCTCGTCGACCGTGCGGTCGTACTCAGGACCGAACTGATTCTTCAGCCGAGAACGCCGGCGGGCCAGAAGGACGAGCGCTACTACGACGGCCACGACGACGACCACGGCAACGAGCACGGTGATGGCGGTGGAAGACAAGACCGACCTCCCGACGGTTGCGGTTTCGCTGTCCTCCTTCCCCGCCGGCCTCCCGTTCACCCCGTTGTCCGGACCTGGCTGTTGAGACCTTCTGCGGCGTCGACGGACCCGGCAGCGGCCCGGTGTGGCCAAGTCTCGGCAACGGGACCCCGGGGCCGCGCCAGCCGCGAGCAACCGCGCGCTGGCCACCACCAGAGCAGACGTGGGCGTTGCCGTGACCGGTCTGGTCCTGCTGCTCGGCGCCGGAGTCACCAGCTCCTCCCGTGCCGCCGGGTTGCGTCGAGAACTGTTCACCGAGTCGTCGCCCCCCGGCCACCTTCGGGAACGCAACGGCTAACTCCGCGCACTACGGTGGAGGCACAAAGCCCAAGGAGACGACCGTTCATGCGCGACGCCTACCACGACGAGCTCGACGGCATCACCGCCTCGCTCGTCACGATGACCAGCCTGGTCGGTTCGGCCGTGAGCCTGGCCACCACCGCACTGCTCGACGCGGACGTCGAGACGGCCGAGCGGGTTATCACCCTGGACGACACGGTGGACAGCCACTACCGCTCGGTCGAGGAACGCGCGCTGGACCTCATGGCGCGCCAGCAACCGGTCGCATCCGACCTGCGGACGTTGGTCACGGCACTACGGATGGTTGCCGACCTCGAGCGCAGCGGGGACTACGCCGTCCACCTCGCCAAAATCGCCAGGCGCCGGTACCCGACGAGCGCCATTCCGCCCGAGCTGCGCTCGACCATGCTGGAGATGGGCCAGGTTGCCGAGCGGATCGTCGCCAAGGCAGGCGCCGTCATCGCCAGCCAGGACCTGGACATGGCTGCCGAGCTCGAACGTGACGACGATGTGATGGACGACCTGCACAAGCGCCTGTTCGCGATGATTCTGGACCCGGCCTGGCCGCACCCGACCGAGGCCACCGTTGACATCACTCTGGCGGGCCGCTACTACGAGCGCTTCGCCGACCACGCAGTGGCGATCGCCCGCCGCGTGTACTACCTCGTGACCGGGGACCGCGTCCTGTCCTGATGGTCATGCGGTGTTCATGCCGCGTTCACCCTCGCTCGTCCGAGCCGCCATGTCCGGTGCTTAGCGTCGGGGGTGAGGCTGGCGGACCGCGTCGGCGACGATCAAAGGGGACTTTGCGTGCTCATCCTGCAACGCGGCGCTGTGGTCGCCGCGGGCCTGGCCGGCGTACTCGCGCTGGCCGGTTGCGGTTCGGACAACAACGCTCCGACCCAGCCGGTCGCCGCCGGCTCGTCATCGGCGGCGGCCATCAGCTGCGCCGACGGTTCGCTCACGGGCACCGGATCCACCTTCCAGCTCAATATCGAGAAGCAGTGGATCAGCGACTACCTGGCCAAGTGCTCGGCCGCCAAGGTGGACTACACCGGCACCGGATCGGGCGCGGGGATCAGCCAGTTCGGCTCCGGCACCGTGGACTATGCCGGGTCGGACAGCCTGATGAAAGCCGACGAGCAGGCCAAGGCCGATGCCCGGTGCGGAGCCGGTAACAAGGCTATCCACCTGCCGATCACGGCGGGGGCCGCCGTGCTCACCTACAACCTGCCGGGTGTCCCGGCGGTGAAGCTGTCGGCTCCCGTGCTCGCCGAGATGTTCCAGGGCACCATCACAAAGTGGGACGACTTCAAGGTGGCGGCCGACAACCCGGGCACCAAGCTCCCGCCGCTGGCCGTCCAGGCCGTGCATCGCAGCGACTCCTCCGGGACCACGGACATCTTCTCGAAGTTCCTGGACGCGAACGCCAAGGGCGTCTGGACGCTGGCGACCGGCAAGGACCTGAAGTGGCCCGGCGGTCAGTCGGCCAAGGGCTCCGACGGCACCACCAACGCCGTCAAGGCGACACCGGGCGCGCTGACCTACACGGAGCTGTCCTTCGCGAAGGCCAACGGTCTGCCGTTCGCTGCGGTGAAGAACGCCGGAGGGCAGTACGTCGTGCCGACCGGCGCCAGTGTCGGCAAGGCTCTCGATGCCGCCTCGGTCGACACCAGCAAGGGCGACCTCAGGGTCAGCGTCGACTACGCCTCGGCCGACGCCGCCGCCTACCCGGTCTCGGCCGTCACCTACGTCATCGTGTGCGACAAGGGCAACAAGAACGCCGCTCTGCTCAAGGGGTTCCTGGGCTATGCGACAACGGGTGGACAGGCCAGTGCCGACCAGCTCGGCTACGCGCCGCTGCCGGCGAAGGTGGCCGGTCCCGTGAAGTCGGCTCTCGCCGCCCTCGCCTGAGCACTGCATGGCCGATCAGACGCTGACAAACCCCCGACCGGACCCGACTCCGGTCGGGGGTCGCCTGCCCGTTCCCGGTGAACCGTCCGGTCCGATCGGACGCGGGTCTCGTTCCCGTTCGAGCGGAGAGCGCGGGCCGGACCGGCTCTTCCGTGTCGCGACCGGAGCAGCCGGGGCGGTCATCGTGCTCGTGATCGTTGCCATCGGCGTGTTCCTGGTGGTGAAGGCGGTCCCGGCCGTGCGGGCGGACACCGCCAACTTCCTCACCGAGCGCCAGTGGCTGCCGGACGCGAACCGGTCCCAGTTCGGCATCGCCGCTCTTGCCTTCGGGACGGTGCTGACCAGCTTTCTGGCGCTCCTCGTCGCCGTGCCTGTCGCGCTGGGCGTCGCCCTCTTCATCACGGAGTACGCCTCGCCGCGCGTGGCCACCGCGATGAGCTACCTCTCCGACCTGTTGGCCGCCGTCCCGTCGGTCATCTACGGCCTCTGGGGCGTGCTGTTCCTGGTGCCGCACATGAACAAGCTGCAGACCTTCCTCACCGCGCACCTCGGCTTCCTGCCGATGTTCAAGAACGACTCCGGCATCGTGGGGCGGTCGCTGTTCGCAGCCTCCGTCGTACTCGCGATCATGATTTTGCCGATCATCGCGGCCATCTCCCGCGAGATCTTCCGGCAGGTGCCGGCCGCCAACCGGGAGGCTGCCCTGGCCTTGGGGGCGACCAAGCTGGAGATGATCCGGCTGGCCGTCCTGCCCTACAGCCGGGCCGGCGTCGTCAGCGGTGTCATGCTCGGCCTCGGTCGGGCGCTGGGCGAGACGATTGCCGTCGCGCTCGTGCTGTCGGCCTCCTTCGGCGTCTCGATCCAGGTGCTCAGTGGGCTGGGTGGCAACACCGTGGCAGCCAACATCGCCACCAAGTTCGGTGAGGCGGGCATCACCGGCCGGGGTGCGCTCATCGCCTCCGGACTTGTGCTGTTCGCGATCACCTTCGCGGTGAACGGGCTGGCCCGGCTGGTGCTCGCCCGCAGCCGCCGACTCGAGCGGGCAGCCGCATGACGGCGACATCCGTGTCCAGCCTCGTGGTCCCACAGCCGCTGCGCAGCCGGTCGCTGAGCCGGCTGCACCTGGCAGGGGTGGCCGTCGGCTCGGTCGGTGTCACGGCGCTTCTGTTCGCCCTCACTCCGCTGGCGGGCCGGGCCGACTTCCTGGTCGCCGCCGCCGTGGTCTACGGGACTGCGCAGACGGTGGTGTCGGTGCTGGTCGAGGGGCGCCGCCAGGCGGCGAGTCGCCTGCTCGGGCTGCTGGTCAGGGCGGCTGTGCTCGCCGCCCTTGTGCCGCTGCTGCTCGTCCTGGGCTACACGGTCGTGCGCGGAGCACCGCACCTGTCGGTCAACTTCCTGACCCACTCGATGCGCGGGGTCGGGCCGCTCAACCCAGGCGGCGGCATCTACCACGCCATCGTCGGCACCCTGGAGCAGGTGCTGCTGGCCTCGCTGCTCGCCGTACCGCTGGGGCTGCTGGCGGCCGTCTACGTCACCGAGTACGGCGTGGGCCGGCTGGCTACCGCCGTCCGGTTCGTCACCGACGTGATGACCGGCGTGCCCTCGATCGTGTCCGGCCTGTTCATCCTGGCTTTCTGGGTGATCGGCCTGCATCGCGGCTTCTCGGGCTTCGCCGGTGCGCTGGCCCTGGCGATCCTGATGCTGCCGGTGGTGATCCGGTCGGCCGAGGAGATGATCAAGCTGGTCCCGGACGCGCTGCGCGAGGCCTCCTACGCGCTGGGCATCCCGCGCTGGCGGACCATCGTCTCGGTCGTCCTGCCCACCGCCTCGGCAGGCATCACCACCGGGGTCATGCTCGCCGTGGCCCGGGTGACCGGCGAGACAGCTCCACTGCTGCTGACCACGTTCGGGCTGGACGCCATCAACACCGACCCGTTCCACGGCCAGCAGTCGGCGCTGCCGCTCTACATCTTCGGGCAGGCCACCTCCTCGGCCGTCGGCGCAGTCGACCGGGCCTGGGCTGCCGCGCTGACGCTGATCGTGCTCGTCCTGGGCCTGTACGTCCTGGCCCGGCTGGTCACCCGCCGCAACCGGCTCGTCTGAGAAGACAGGTAGCGTCTCCAGTTCATGGCTAATCGGATCGAGGCCCGCGAGGTCTCCTGCTACTACCGCAGCCTGCGGGCGGTCGCCGACGTCTCGGTGACCCTGGAGCCCAAGCAGATCACCGCGCTGATCGGGCCGTCCGGCTGCGGCAAGTCGACGCTGCTGCGCTCGTTCAACCGGATGCACGAGGTCATTCCGGGCGCCCGCGTCGAGGGGCAGATCCTGCTCGACGACGAGGACATCTACGGCCCCGGCGTCGACCCGGTCGCCGTACGCCGGACCGTCGGCATGGTGTTCCAGCGGCCCAACCCGTTCCCCACCATGTCCATCTACGACAACGTCGCGGCCGGGCTGCGGCTCGCCGGTGTCCGCGGCAAGGACAAGCTCGACGAGGCGGTCGAGCGATCACTGCGGGCGGCCAACCTCTGGCGCGAGGTGCACGACCGGCTGGGCAAGCCCGGGATGGGCCTGTCCGGTGGCCAGCAGCAGCGGCTCTGCATCGCCCGGGCGATCGCCGTCGAACCGCAGGTCCTGCTGATGGACGAGCCCTGTTCGGCGCTGGACCCGATCTCCACGCTGGCGATCGAAGACCTGATGCTGGACCTCAAGGACCGCTACACGATCGTGATCGTCACCCACAACATGCAGCAGGCGGCCCGGGTCAGCGACGTGACAGCGTTCCTGACCATCGACGGCGCCGGTGAGCCGGGCCGCCTTGTCGAGATCGGCGAGACCCAACGGATCTTCAGCAACCCCACCGAGCAGCGCACCGAGGACTACATCACCGGCCGCTTCGGCTGAGTCGCGCCTAGGTGAGGGTGACGACGGCATTGCCGCGGATCTCCCCTTGGCCGAGCGTGTTGAGTGCCTCCGGGATGTGCTCGAAGTCGTAGCTGGCGGTGGCCAGCACGCCGTCGTCCTCCACGTCGCGGGTGAACGGGGAGTACTCGGTCTGCACGGCGCTCAGCGGAGCCGTTGCATGGGCCCGCCGGATGGTGCCAGGGGACGCTTCGCTGATGCCCAGGTAGCGCACCTTCCCGGCGTCGCCCAGCTCGGTCCTCGACGCGGTCTTCACCCGGCAGCTTCCCGGCGTGGACAACGACTCCTCTGCCTTCGTGACGCTGCGGATGGGCAGCACCCGCTACGTCAGCATCGAGTGCACGAACGTGCTGACCAGCCCGGGCTGCCTTGTCGAGCTCTACTCGCAGACGGGCTGGGCACGCATCACCGGCTCCTTCGAGCAAAGCTGAGCGCTGTCGAGATCGTGCTCCCATAGTTCATCGTGATACCTCCGGGGGTAATTGTGCACCCGCGGGGGTACGCCTGCGCTGCGGGCTCCGCTTTCGCCGCGAACGAGGAAGGGTCACACGTCGCCATGATGGAGCGAAGCAAGCGCGCTCGACAGGGAGATCCCCGCAGCGTGCCCTGGCCGGTCGAGGGTGAGACCGACGTCGTGTTCGTGGACACCACGTGGGGCGAGCTGCAACCGCTGCTCGCGGCACCCGACGTACGCACGGTCGGGGAGCTGGAGCTGGTCGAGCTGGTGGACCAGGGTGCGCTGCCGGTGGACTCCCGCACCGCCGGCTCCTTCGGCGGCCGCACCATCCCCGGTGCCGTCAACATCCCGCACGACGAGCTCCCCGCGCGCCGGGGGGAGCTCGACCTCGAGCGGCTGTCGATCCTGTTCTGCAACGGCCCGCAGTGCCCGCAGTCGCCACAGGCGATCCGGCGACTGCTGGACGCCGGCTACCCCGCTCGGGCGCTGGCCTACTACCGGGGCGGGATGCACGACTGGGTCAGCATGGCGATGCCGACCGTCGAGGTCGAGGACTGATCGCTCACCCACCCGATGACCAGGAGGACCAGTGCGGCTCGAGGACGACGCGGTACGGACGGCGGTCAACCGACTGCGCCGGGCCGAGGGTCAGATCGCCGGTGTCATCCGCATGCTCGAGCAGGGTCGCGACTGCGAGGACGTCGTCACCCAGGTCGCGGCGGTGTCCCGGGCGCTGGACAAGGCCGGGTTCAGCATCGTCGCGAGCGGGCTGCGGCAGTGCGTCGCCGCCGGCACGCAGGAGCAGGCGACCATCGACATGGCCAAGCTGGAAAAGGTCTTCCTGTCGCTCGCCTGAGCGGCGGCGTCACGTGCCTAGTAGACGCACCCCGCCATAGGCGATACCGCCGACGAGCAGCCATGAGGCGAGTCCGAGCAGCAGCGCCCGTCCGCGGCGCATACACCGGCGGCGGTCACGGCGACAGCCCGGCCCTGGCCGGCCCAGACCGCGCCGGCCAGGACCAGGCAGGTCCCGGAGAGCAGCACGAAGAGCACCCCCATGTACGGCGCTTCGCGCAGGTGCCCAGGAATGACCGGCACGTGAGCAGCCGCAGCGACAGCCGCTCCTGCTGCCAGTGCGCGGACCGACACCGAACGCGAGCGCCAGGCTCGACGGGCTCGCCTCACAAGCCCCGCCGCAACCGGACGCGAGCGAGCCGGGCGACCGCGAGAAGGACGAACGCGCCCTCGGCAACCGCGCTCCAGGCCTTGCTCGGAAACCACAGTGGCTCGTACAGGCCGGGCAGCGGCCCGACTGCCGGAACGCGGACGTAGTAGGTGATCAGTACGGCGGCCAGGCTGCCCGCCATGACGAGCAAGCCCGCCAGCCAGACCCGGGCGTGGTCGCGGACGAGCAGCCAGCCGGCCGCGACGGCGGCAGACGCCGCCTGGACAACGAACAGCTCCCCCTGGGTGATCTGATCGCCGACCGCCTGGTATCGCGAGACCAGGGTGGCGTGGATGATGCCGGAGGCCAGCAGGCAGGCGATCCCCACGAGCCGCAGGGCGACCCTCACGCCGGGGCGCCCAGGCTCAGCACCGGTTGCCCGCTGCTGGTGACCACCTCGACACGTTCCAGCTCTGCCCGGGCGATGCCGGTGGCACCGTCGACCTTCGCCCGGCCGCCCGGGGTCGCGCCCCAGGAGGCGGCCACTTCACGGCGTCCGTCCCGCCGGACGGCGTACGCCGTATAGCCCTCGGCCCGCGGCAGGCCGCGGACATCCAGCCGGACCTGGGTGCCCCATGGACGGGCCTCCAGCGACCCGTGACCCTCCACGGCGACACCGGCTGCCACGGTGACGGGTGTGCCGGCCGGGCCCGGGGCCACGGCCGGAGCCAGCGTGAGCGCTCCTGCGGCAACGGCGGCGATCCCGCTCGCGACGGCCGCGGCCCGCCACACGCCCAGCCGGCGCCGCTGCGAACGTCGCTCCTCGGCGACGGCAGCGAGCAGTCGCGGCAGCAGGTCGGCAGTGGGCTCCAAGGCGCCGGTGCGGGCCTCGGCCGCACTCAGCCGGCCGAGCAGGCCCGGCAGCGCGGCCAGCCGACCGAGCTCCTCCCGGCAGATGGAGCACCCGGGCAGGTGGGTGTCGATCTCGGCGCGCTCGCGTGGGTCGAGGCTGCCGAGCAGGTAGGCGCCCAGCCCGAGCCACGAGCTGCGGTGCTCATTCATGACGACACACCGAGTTCCTCCAGAGCGAGCTTGAGCGCGCGCAGCGCGTAGAACGTGCGGGACTTCACCGTGCCGGACGGGATGGACAGGCGGACGGCTGCCTCGGCAACGGACCGTCCCTCGTAGTAGGTCTCGACAAGCACCTCCCGGTGCTCGGCGGTGAGGCGACTGAGTGCGGTGGCCACCACCCAGCTCTCCGTCGCCCGGTCGAGGACGTCGTCAGCCGGCACGACCGCCAGCGTCACCTCGTCGTTCGCCAACCGCGGCCGGACCGAGTCCGCCCGCCACAGGTCGGTCACGACGTTCCGGGCGACGGTGAACAGCCAGCCGCGCAGAACGCCGGAGGTGGGATCGAGCCGGTCGGCGCTGCGCCATGCCCGCAGCAGGGTCTCCTGGACGACCTCCTCGGCACGGGAGCGGTCTCCGGTCAGCCGGAGTGCGAAGGCGAACAGCGGGCCGGCGTGTTCGGCGTGAAGCTCCCGGAGGAACTCCTCGCCGGCCGTGCGCGACGGCGTCATACCCATGCCAGGAGAGACGGACAGGACGCGCAACCGGTTCATCCGCAGAAAAAGTGCTCAGCCCCTGAACCCGGGGCAGCGGCACCTCGTAGTAGTGCGTATGAACCTCCGACGAGGATCCGCCACCCTTCTCCTGCTACCCGTGCTCGGGCTGGCCGCGTGCGGCGGTGGGTCCAAGAGCGCGAGCACGGCACCGGCAGCTGCCGGGGACAGCCAAGTCCTCACGGTGAAGAGCTTCAAGTTCGCCGAGATCACGGTCGCGCCGGGCGCCACCATCCGGCTCGTCAACGACGACGACGAGCCGCACACGGTCACCGCGGACGACAAGAGCTTCGACAGCAAGAGCTTCGACAAGAAGGCGCCGGGCTCGCTGGTCGCGCCGTCCAAGCCCGGCACCTACAAGTTCCACTGCGAGGTCCACCCATCCATGCACGGCACCCTGACCGTGCGCTGAGCTAGGAGCCCCACCTGTGACATCCCGTCTGCGTCACTCTGTCCTGATCGCCGCCGCGCTCGCGCTGGGCGCAACCACTCTCGCCGCCTGTGGCAGCAGCAGCTCGGACAAGGCCGCTTCGTCGTCCGCGCCGACGTCGGCCGCCGCTTCCATGAGCCACGGCCCGGCTGCCGACGGCAAGGTCACCGGCAGCATCGATGTCGCCGACCAGACCAGCGACGGCATGCAGGTCGTCGTGGCCAGGGTCGACCTGGAGGCCGGCGGAGCCCCCGGCTGGATCGCGCTGCACAAAGACCTCGACGGCAAGCCCGGACCGGTCAAGTACCAGGTCGCCATCCCGGCCGGGAAGTCGGCCAACGTCGCGATCAAGGCCACCGAGAAGCTCGCCAGCGGTGCCTACTGGCCGATGCTGCACATCGACGACCACGTGATCGGCACCTACGAGTTCCCCCAGGTCGCCATGGCCGACCTGCCGGTCAAGGCCGACGGCGAGATCGTCATGAAGAAGATCATGGTCACCGTCAAGTAGCCCTCGGCGGTGATGCGGCTCAGGCGGCCGCGCTCGGGGCGTCGGTCGTGGTCGTCTCCAGCACCCGCCCGTCGGCGAGCCGCAGCCCGTCGGCACACCGCGCCTCGACCAGGCCCCCGCCGTACTGCTGGTCGTAGAGGGCGGCGTACCGGCCGCCCAGGGCGAGCAGCTCGGCGTGGGAGCCGCGCTCGACGACCCGGCCGGCGTCCACGACGAAGATGACGTCGGCCGCCCGGATCGTCGAGAGCCGGTGGGCGATCGCGATGGTCGTCCGGCCGCGCATCAGCGGCTCGAGCGCGGCCTGCACCAGCCGCTCGTTGACGGTGTCCAGCGCGCTGGTCGCCTCGTCGAGCACCAGCACCGCCGGGTTCTTGAGCAGGACCCGGGCGATCGCCATCCGCTGCTTCTCCCCGCCCGAGAGGCGGTAGCCGCGCTCGCCGACGACGGTGTCGTAGCCGTTCTCCAGCTCCAGGATGCGCTCGTGCACCTGGGCGGCCCGGGCCGCCGCCTCGACCTCGGCGAGACTCGCGTCCGGGCGGGCGTAGGCGAGGTTGTCGCGCACGGTGGCGTGGAAGAGGTATGTCTCCTGGGTGACCATGCCGATCGCTTCGGACAGCGTGGCCAAGGACAGCTCGCGTACGTCGTGCCCGTCCAGGCTGACCACGCCGGAGCTCGCGTCGTACAGCCGGGGGATGAGGTAGCTGATCGTCGTCTTGCCGGCTCCACTCGCGCCGACCACCGCCGCGAGCTGGCCCGGCTGCACGTGCAGGTCCAGACCCTGCAGGGCCCAGCGCCGAGGTCGCTCCGCACCCGACTCGGGCTCGGTCTCGTAGGAGAACCGGACGTCGTCGAGCCGCACCTCGCCGCGAACCTGCTCGAGCGAGACCGGCGCCGCCGGCTCGACGATCTCGGCCTCCAGGTCGAGGTAGGCGAACACGCGGGTGAACAGCGCCAGGCTGCTGGAGATCTCGGTCGAGGTCTGCAGCAGCTGCCCGAGCGGCATGAACAGCCGGGTCTGCAGCGTGGTGATGGCCACCAGCGTGCCGGCGCTCGGGCCGTGCCCGCCGGACAGCTCCAGGCCCGCGATGACGTAGACCGCGACGGGCATCAGGGAGAAGAAGCTCGACACGACGGCGAAGAAGGCCCGGCCGACGATCTGCTGGCGGACCTGCAGCCGGGCGAGCTGCGTGTTGGCCGCGGCGTACCGCTCGGAGTCTCGGTCCTGGCGCCCGAACACCTTCGCCAGCAGGACGCCGGATACCGACAGCGACTCCTGGGTGATCGCGCTCATCTCCGACAGCGCGCCCTGGGTCTCACCGGTCAGCGTGCGCCTGATCTTGCCGACCCGGCCGGTCAGCCAGATGAACACCGGCAGCAGGGCCACCGAGAGCAGGGTCAGCTGCCAGGACAGCACCGCCATCGCCACCAGGGTGGACACCAGCGTGACCAGGTTGCCGAGGATCGAGCTGGCGGTGTCGGTGATGACCGTCTGCAGCCCGCCGACGTCGTTCTGCAGCCGGCTCTGGATCTCGCCGGTCCGGGTGCCGGTGAAGAAGCGGAGCGAGAGCTGCTGCAGGTGGCTGAACAGCCGGCCACGCAGGTCGCGCATGACGTCCTGGCCGATCCGGTTGGTGAGATAGGCCTGCCAGACGCCCAGGGCCGACGTACCGATGGTGATGAGCACCATCACGCTGCACACGACGAGGAGCAGCGCGACGTTCGGGCCGCCGCGGGCGAACAACCCTCGGTCGAAGACCACCTTGATGAGCAGCGGGCTCGCCACCCCCAGGCCGCTCGCCAGCAGGATCAGTACCCCGACCCCGGTGACGGGCCGCCGGTAGGGCCCGAACAGGGCGACCACCCGGCGGAGCAGGACCCGGTCCCTGGCGGCCGAGCGCAGCGCCGCGCCGGCCTCGGTGAGGCTGGCCCCGCCGCCCATGGGCCCACCGCCCATGGGTCCACCCGCAGGAGCGGCCGGCGGCGCGCCCGAACGGCCGGTCGTCGTCGTTGTCGTCGTGCTCATGCCCGGCCGACCCGTCCAGATCCGGTCAACGGACGCCGGTCGGCGTCGCTGCCTCCCGTCGCTGCTCCGGCACGACCACCGCCTCCGGCTCGGCCAGGGGCGAGGCCGGGACCCGCAGCAGCCGGGCCAGCCAGCCGGGCAGCCACCAGTTCCAGCGTCCGAACAGGGAGATCAGGGCGGGCACCAGGAGCGCGCGGACGATGGTGGCGTCGACCAGGATCCCGACGCCGAGCGCCGTGCCGAGCACCTTGATGTCGGTGCCCGGCGCCGATGCCAGTGCGGCGAAGGCGAAGAACAGGATCAGCGCTGCGGAGGTGACCAGCCGGCCGGTCCGGCCGAGTCCGACCACGACCGCGGCCCCGGTGGAGCCGCTCTCGTCGTACTCCTCGCGCATGCGGGCCAGGATGAACACCTCGTAGTCCATCGACAGACCGAACAGGAACGCGAAGATCAGCACCGGCAGCCAGAACGTGATGGCTCCGGTCGGCGAGACCCCGAAAACCGCCCCGGCGCCGTTGCCCTTCTGCCAGAAGAAGACGACGGCTCCGAAGACGGCAGCCAGCGAGACCAGGTTCAGCAGCACCGCCTTCAGCGGCAGCAGCAGCGACCGGAACGTCCGCACCAGCAGCAGGAACGTCACCAGCGAGATCAGCAGCAGGACGTAGGGGAAGTTGTCGTACACGGCCTTGAAGTAGTCCTGCACGGTGGCACCCGCACCGGTGACCCCGACCTTCCCGGTGACGGCGGACTGCACGGCGCGTCGCACGCGGTTGACCACCACTGTGCCGTCGCTGTCGACCGTCTCTCGCTCCGGCAGTACGTCGACCAGCGCAGTCCCGCCTGCGATGGGGCCGAGCGCCGCGGTGTAGACGCCCTTCACGCCGCGGGCGGCGGCGACGGCGGCCGGCCCCTGGTCGGCCGGCACCAGCACCACGATGGGGGTGAGCGGGCCGGCGCCAGCACCGCTGGCGCGCAGCTCCTGCACCGCGTCGTACGCCGGTCCGCTGCGCGAGAGCGAGGCGAGACCGGACTGCCCGATCCGCAGGTCGAACACCGGCGCGATCAAGATCCCGAGCGCGACCAGGGCGACGCCGGCGGCGAGGAAGCGGCGGCGTACGACGAGGCGGGCCCACGCCGACCAGCCGCGGGCGGCGACGCCCTCCTTGCGGATGTGCGGCCAGTCCACCCGCGGGCCGAGCCCGCCGAGCAGGGCCGGCAGCAGGGTCAGGACGACGGTGACGCTCACCAGCGGGATCAGCATCCCGGCCAGGCCCATGCTGCGCAGGAAGGGCACCGGCACCGCGATCAGCGCGACCAGGCTGATGGCGACCGTCACGCCGCTGGCCAGCACCGCTCGGCCGGCGGTGCGGACAGCGATCACCACGGCGGTGTGGTTGTCCCGACCGTGCGCGCGCTCCTCGCGCCAGCGCGACACGAGCAGCAGCGAGTAGTCGATCGCGACCCCGAGGCCGATCAGCGAGATCAGGAACTGGGCCACGAAGCTGACGTCGGTCAGGTAGGTCAGGCCCAGCACCAGCAGGAACGTGGTGAGGATCGACACCAGGGCGACCAGCAGCGGCACCAGTGCCATGAAGGAGGCGAAGACGAAGACCAGGACGGCGAGTGCTCCGGTCGCCCCGATCAAGGTCTCCAACAGGACGCTCGGACCCTTCGAGTCGCCGCCGCTGGAGAGCAGCTCGTAGGACGTGACCCGCGCCTGGAGTCCCGCAGCGGCGGCCGCCTTCTCCAGGACCGGCCGGACGTTAGCCTCCGCGCCCGGCGCGAAGCCGGCCCGGACCGGCCCGTGCACGATGGCGAAGGCGGTGCGCCCGTTGGCCGGCGCGAAGCGGTCGTCGCCGCTGCTGGCCTGGTCGATTACCCGCACCTGGGGCACCTGCTGGCGGACCGCCTCGAAGACGCCGGCGATGCGCTCCCGCTCCTGCCCCACGGTGCGTCCCTGTGGGACGGTCACCACCGGCACGAGCGAGGACTGCGAGCTGACGCCGTAGGTGCGGATGAGCTGCTGCTCCGCGGTGTAGCCGGGCTGCCCGGGCAGCGAGAAGTCGAAGGTCAGCCGGCCGCTGACGCTGCCCGCGGCGGCACCGCCGACCAGCATGACGAACAGCCAGAACAGCCCGACCAGCCGACGGTGCCGCAGGACGAACTCGACGAGACGATCCACAATGGAGCCCTTCAGGGAGTACCGGCGTCGGCGGGAGGAACTCGACTGGCATGGACGAAGGTAGAGGACTACACCTTGTAGCGCTACAGTGAATCGCGCAAGACCGGCCGGCGATCGGGGAGGCGACATCACGCGACGCCCGGCTTCCCCGCACCAGCACGGGCCCGGGCCGTCGGCGGCAATGCCCTGGGGAGCGGGCGGGCCGCCGTGGAGCGGCACCGGTGCCCCCTGCGGCTGTCCCGGCATGCTGGGCGCCGCAGTGACCGCTTCCTCGCGGGAGCTGCCGCTGGTCCTCATGCAGGCACTGCGACGCTTCGGGCCGTCGTGGGTGCGCTTCCTGCGCGGTCATCTGAACGACCCGCGGGTGAGTCCGGAGCGTCTGCAGCTGCTCGGTGCGTTGGCCCAGGCCGGCGAGCCGCTGATCATGCGACAGATCACCACACAGCTCGGTACGACGCCGCGTGCGGTGACGGCGCTCGTCGACGGGCTGGAGCGCGACGGGCTGGTGGTCCGGCTGCCCCACCCCAGTGACCGGCGCGCCGTGCTGGTCGAGCTAGCCCCCTCCGGTCGGTCGCTGCTGTCGGAGGCGGGCAGGGGATTCGCCGAGGCGGCCAGGCTCTTCGACGTCCTCGACGAGGAGGAGCAGCGCGTGCTGCTCGGGCTGCTCGGACAGCTGACCGACCGGCTGGCCGACCTGCTCTGCGACTCACCGAGTATGGGTTGCGAGGCGGAACAGGACGTCACCCGCCCAGTTCCCAGATCGGTAGTCCGGGGGACAAACCCGGCGTAGTGTGCGCCGATGCATCGGCGGCGGCCCTCCACTGTCGCCGAGCTCATCCTGCTGGCTGGCACCGGCTCCGCGGCCGTTGCCCTCGCGGTCGGGGGAGTCTTGAGCCCGGCCTCGGCCTTCGCGGCCGGCGCGCCGGGAACCTCGCAGCTGACCACGCCCATGCACGACGGTCGCAGCGGTACGGCGACCCTGCTCGCCGACGGCCGGGTGCTCGTCGTGGACGCTCAGCCACCCGACACTCAGCCGAGCCCGCATCCCGCCGAGGTCTATGACCCGACCACCCAGACATGGACCGAGACACCGGCTGCCGACACCGCCCGAGCCGGTTCGTCCGCGACGTTGCTCGCGGACGGGCGGGTGCTCGTCGCAGGCGGATTTGAGTACAGCGGGGGCACGACTGGGGCGTCGCTCTACAACCCGGCTGACAACTCATGGACCAGCACCGAGCCGATGGGTGTGCCCCGGCTCCGGCAGGCAGCCGTGCGGCTACCGAGCGGCAAGGTGCTGGTGGCAGGAAGCGGCACGGAGGCGGCCTACGACTCCCACCCCACCGCTGAGACGTACGACCCCGCGACCGGCCGGTGGACGTCCGCCGGCTCACCGCCACCCGGCACCGAGAAGGCGGTGCTGCTGGCGTCCGGACGCGTGCTGGCGTTGGCACCCACGAGCGCGGCGACGTACGACCCCACCACGGGACTCTGGCAGGCCGCCGCCTCGCCGCCGCATACCGTCGGCGGCTCGAGGAGCGTGCGGCTGCAGACCGGCCAGGTGCTCCTTGCCGGTGGCTACGCGGACTACTTCACCGATGGCCGGGACCCGCTCGTCTACGACGAGACGACGGATAGCTGGCGGGCCGCAGGGCATCTGCTGTCCCGCCACCAGTCGGCGACCGCGACACTCCTGGCCGACGGAGAAGTGGCGCTGGTGGGCGGCGATGACGCAGGCAGCTCGGTCGAGCTGTACGACCCGGCGACCGATCTCTGGCGGGCCGGCGGAACGACGGTGAGCAGTCGCTCCAACCACACGGCGACCCTCCTCGGCACCGGCACCGTTCTGCTCGCCGGAGGCAGCAACCCGCCGACGACGAGCGCGGAGCTCTACACCCCGCCGGCAGCGGCCTCGCCGGCGGGCCCTGGATCGACGTCCGGTACGCCGACCGACCTGCTGGTGAATGCGTCGCCCGTAGAGGTCCACCCCGGCCGCGAGACGGTCATCACTGCGCGGCTGCTGACGGCCTCCGCCCGTGATCCGGTCCGCGGGGAGCCGGTGTCGCTGTGGAAGCGGCCGGCCACGGGCGGCACCTGGAGCGCGATCGGATCGGGACCGACCGATGCGGACGGCGCCGTCTCCTTCCGCGACAGTCCGACCGAGTCCGCCGTCTATGCCGCACGCCACCCGGGCACCGGTAGCTATGGCCAGTCGGGCTCGCCGGATCTCTCGGTCAGCCTCGTCCCCCAGAGCGCTCCAGGGCCGCCCGCCGGCGGGTCGGAGGCAGGCGACGGGAACATCCTGGTCACGTGGGATCCGCCGCGCGACGACGGCGGGGCGCCCATCACCGGCTACACGGTGCAGCCGTCCGGGCAGTCACGAGGTCAATTCGCTCCGGTGCACCTGGACGGCTCGGCTCGCTGGACCCGGATCTCCGGACTGTCCAACGGCACGACGTACCTCATGCAGGTCACAGCTACCAACGCGCTCGGCACCGGGATGCCCGGGTTCGGCGGCAACAGCACGCCGATGCCGGGTCCGAGCCCCGCATCGCCACCGCCGCCCGCCCCAGGCGCCAAGTGCGGGTCGCTGCCGTTCGGGACCACCGTGTGGAACGCGTCCGGCAGCCCCTACCACCTGTGTCCGCACGGGGTGGTCGTCCCCAGCGGTGCCACCTTGGTGCTCGACGGAAGCCAGGGGCCGGTCCAGGTGCACGCGGATGGCCTCGGCGGGATCCTGCTCGACGGGGGGTCCCTGCGGACAGAGGGCACTTCTGCCACAAGCCCTGCAGTCTTGGCGGGCCCTCGGCCGGGTCCCGCAACGTGGTCCGGCATCACAGCGGCAGGGGAATCGGCCCCCTATCAGCCTGATCGGCGGAGTTCGGTCGTGCTGGACCTGGGCTGGGTGCAGATGTCCGGCTCAGCTCCGTCGATCGTTCTCGGCACGTTCGTGCGGGCGCACGACTTGACCGTCACAGGCGGCTCCATCCATGTCCGAGACACTCCGGCCCGGTTGTCTGGGATCCATGTGTCCGGCAGCCCAGGCTTCGGCGTGCGTCTGACCTGCTCCGGAACCTGCGCCCAGAGCTTGACCGACGCCACTATCGATGCGGCCCAAGGCAGTGGCTTGATCGTCCAGAGCACGCAGCATCCCGTTGTCCGGAATGTCAGCGTGACCCGCAGTGGCACGTCGGCGCCGGCGCAGCCTGCCGTGTTCTTCGACGATGTGACAGCGTCCATCGGTCCAGGGAGGGACGTGGATGGGCTCGCCGGCGGCGGAAACGGGATAGACGCGGCGCTACTAGCGGGCCACGTGACGGCGGACCTGGCCTGGGTGAGCCCGGTCGCGGCTGCTTCGGTTCATCCGCTCGGCTATCTCCTGGGGAATCTCACCATGGCGCCCGGTACGACCCTGAGGGTTCCTGCCGGCGGAGTCGTCATGTCGAAGTTCACCGGCGGCCTGGTGCTGGACGGCGCGCGCCTCGACGCGACTGCCGGTGGGGCAGTGTTCACGGTCGCGGGCGACCGCAGTGTCGGGATTGACGCCTGCTGGCTTGCCTCTCCACAGTGCGTCCCAACGCGCGGCGACTGGTACGGCGTCTTGTTGCAGGGGGACAAGCCGGCCGTAGACGTCGTCGGGGCCACCGTTCGCTACGCAAGCGTGGCGTTCGCGTCGCCCATCTATCCGACGACCCGCCAGCCGAGCTTCCGCATCTCCTCAACGACTGTCCAGACCTGCGGGGCGGCCGTCTCGACCGACCAGAGCGACAGCCCGTCCGCTGGCGGGACATTGATCGTGTCGGCATTGACGGTGCGTGACTGCACCGGCGGAGTGAGCGCCCAGCGCGTGGCGTCTGCGTCTGTCGTCGACTCCACCTTCTCGTTGTCCAATACAGGTGGCAGTTTTGTCGGTGTCGACGGCATCAATGTCAGCGCGGCGGACGACGCGGCTCCGCTGACGCTGCTCCGCGACAGCATCACCGGTGCGGATGGCATGGGGGTGTACGTCAAAGGCACCCACCCGCAGGTGCATCAGCTCAGTGTCCGGGCGAGTGGCTTCGCGCACGGATCCGTCGGATCGTCGGCCGCCGTCGTACTCGACGTCACCGGCGGTGTGGGACCGGGCTCCGACGTCGACGGGATCACCGGGAGCGGCAACGCCGTGAACGCCATAAACATCGGCGGGACGCTGACCTCCGACCTTGTCTGGGTGACGCCGGCGCAGGCCAGCACCGACCAGCCCCTTGGCTACATCCACCACGGGCTGATCGTGCCGGTGGGTCGCACCGTGCTGTTGCCCGCCGGTGCCGTGGTGAAGTCGGGAGCAGCCATCGACGTGCGGGGTGGGCGGGTCGACGGCTCTGCCGGTGGTGCGGTGCTGACCAGCCCTGCCGACCTGCGCATCACCACCACACCCTGCCCTGGCTGCCCACCGCTCTCGCCGGGAACCCCTCTGCTGTCCGTCCGCGGCGACGACACAACCGGGCGGCACGGCTCGCTGTCGTTGGTCAGAGCCCAGCTCCTCGACGGCGGCTCAATCGTGGGGCTGGACGGCGGTGACACGAACCTCGACCACCTCACCGTCGAGCGGGGGACGATCGAAGTTGGAGGCACGGCGTCAGAGACGCTGACGGCAGTCGACGTGAGCGGCGGCGGCCGGGTCCGCATCATCCAGCCGACCCACGCCGTCGTCGACGGGCTGACAGTCCGTGACGCGGCATACGGCGCCCTCTTGGTCGAGGGTAGGGGGAGCCCGGAGGTGCCGAGTCATCCAGCGGCGCCGCAGGACGACATCGTGCTGCACCACGTCGTGGTGACCGGAGCAGGCAAGAACAACCGGCTGGGCATCGAGCCGGCCGTCCTGTTGAAGGACCTGTGGGCAAGCATCGGGCCGGGCCAGCAGATCGACGACATCCAAGGCGGAGGCAACACCGCCGACGCGATCCTGCTCGACCATGTCGCGGTCGCGGGTGATCTGACCTGGATCAGCCCGGTCAATGGGGACGGCTTGCACGCACTCGGCTACGGGGTCCACAACGGACTGTCGATGGGAGCCAGGGCCACCCTGAGCGTGCCGGCCAACGGCGTAGTCAAGGCAAACGGCTATGTGCATCTCCATGGGGCAACCCTGGATGCGCGCGCTGGTGGTGCGATCCTCACCGGGCTGGATGACAACAGCGTCGGCTCGCCGTTCTGTCCGGCCGAACTGGGCTGCCGCGCGGATGGCATCAAGGTGGTCTCTGACTTCGACAGGGCCACCGGTACTCCGGGCGGCGTGGCTGTGGCCAAGGCCACCGTCCGGGGTGGCCTGAGTGTCGAGGGCGCGGGCACGGCCCCCGGGAATCCCGCGTACGGCCTGGTCGTCGAGGGCAGCCTGGTGGTCGCTCGCGGCGATCTGAACGTCAACGGGCTGTCGGCCACGGGAACACCCGCCCGAATCGTCAACACGACAGTGCGCGACGGCAGCGCGTCGATCGCCATCACGAACTCTTCCGGGAGCCTGCTGACCGACCTCACCGTGCGGGACAACGACAGGCCGGGCATCTCGGTCACAGATGCGACGGTGGACCTGGAACGGACCGCGGTGACGCGAACCGGTACTGCTGCCCCTGCTCCCTACGGCCCCAGTGCGGCGATCCTCGTGCAAGGCAGCAGCGGCGGGACGTTCTCCTGCCTGGGCATCGAGGGCAACCGGGGTGGCCTAGCCGTGCTGGGGCAACCGCTGACCGTGACGGACAGCAACCTCGACCACAACACCACCGGCGGCTTCTTCGACCTGAGCGACCGCGCGCCGGTCACGACCCGGCGCATGTGGTGGGGGCAGCCCGGTGGTCCGGTCCCCGGCCAGGTCGAGGATGCAAGCAAGTTGTCCGACTCGACCCCGTCGTCGGCCCGGTCGGCGTGCGCGCCCGTCGTTGCGCCCGTGGCCCCTGATGCGCCCACTGGAGTTCTGGCCGCCGCGGGCAAGGACTCGGCGACAGTGTCCTGGACCGCCCCAGACGCCGGCGGCAGCCCGATCACCTCCTACCGTCTCACTGCGTCTCCCGGCGGCCGTACGGCGGACGTCAGCGGCACCACGACAACTGCCACGGTCTCCGGACTGACCGCCGGCACGAGCTACACCTTCGCCGTTGTCGCAACCAACGCAGTGGGGTCGGGCCCGCCGTCGACCGCCTCGAACGCGGTGGTGCCCACTGCCGATCCGCCGGGACCGCCGACCAACGTCACCGC
>JALYXH010000184.1 GCA_030947185.1 Actinomycetota bacterium
TGGCGTTGATCTCGGCCAGGATCTCGAAGATCTTGGCCACGATCAGGGGTGCGAGCCCCATCGACGGCTCGTCGAGAAGCAGCAGCCTCGGCTGGCCCATCAGCGCCCGGCCGATCGCCAGCATCTGTTGCTCGCCACCCGACAGCGTGCCGCCGTCCTGGCCACGGCGCTCGGCGAGCACCGGAAACAGCTCGTAGACCCGGTCGACGTCTGCCTTGATGCTGCCGCGGCGGCGGTAGGCGCCCATCTCGAGGTTCTCGAGCACGCTCATGCGCGGGAACACGCGGCGCCCCTCGGGCACGTGCCCGATCCCCCTCCCGACGATCTCGTGCGCCGGCAGCCCGTCGATCCGCTCACCCTCGAAGCGGATGGCGCCGGCGTGCGGGCGCAGCAGGCCCGAGATCGTGCGCAGGGTGGTCGTCTTGCCGGCGCCGTTGGCGCCCAGCAGGGTGACGATCTCGCCGTTGTCGACGGTCAGGGCGATGCCGCGCAGGGCCGCCACCGCCCCGTAGCGCACGCCGACGTCGTCAAGCTCGAGCAGCATCGCCGGCCCCCTCCCCTGTCGTGTCGTCACCGGCAGCCTGCTCTTCCTCGCCGCCGCCGAGGTAGGCCTCGACGACGGCCGGGTCGCGACGGACCTCCTCGGGCCGGCCGGCCGCGATCACCCGCCCGAAGTTGAGCACGACCACCCGGGCGGCCACCGACATGACCAGGCGCATGTCGTGCTCGATGAGCAGCACACTCACGCCGGTCGCCGCGACTCGCCGGATGAGCTCCTCGAGCTGCAGCTTCTCGGCCGGGTTGGTGCCCGCCGCCGGCTCGTCGAGCAGCAGCACCTCGGGCGCGGTCGCCATCGCCCGGGCGATCTCGAGCCGTCGCTGGTCGCCGTAGGGCATGGCCGAGGCGAGGTCGTTGGCCCGACTGGCCAGCCCGACGAACTCGAGCAGGTCGAAGGCGGTCTGGTCGCTCTCCCGCTCCTCGCGGCGGGCCCGGCGCAGCCCGAGTACGGCGCCGACCGCGCCGGTGTGCTGCATCGACTCGGCGCCGATCTTGACGTTCTCCACAGCCGTGAGGGCGCCGAAGAGCCGGATGTTCTGGAAGGTCCGGGCGATGCCGATCCGGTTGACCCGCCACGGCGCCTTCCCGATCACCGCGATGGGCGCGCCGGCCTTGGGCCGGAAGGTGATCTGCCCCTCCTGCGGCTTGTAGACCCCGGTGAGGCAGTTGAACAGCGACGTCTTACCTGCTCCGTTGGGCCCGATCACCGCCAGGATCTCGCCACGCCGGTGCGCGAGGGCGACGTCGTCGAGGCTGGTCAGTCCGCCGAAGCGCAGCGTGACCCCGGTCACCTCGAGCACGTTGTCACCCGCCTCCTGCCCGGCCGCCGCCGCCTCGGTCGTCGCGGCCGTCACTGGGCCGGTCCCAGGCTGTCGGCGCCACCGATGCCGGCCTCGGCAAGCGCGATCTCCCGGGACCGCCGCCGTGAGGGCAGGATTCCCTGCGGCCGGAAGATCATCATCACGACGAGCAGAGCGCCGAAGTAGATCGGCCGGTCCGGCGGCGGCACCCGGTCGCGCAGGGCGTTGGGCAGCCACTGCAGGACGGCGGCGCCGATCACCACGCCGGGCAGTGACCCCATCCCACCGAAGATCACCAGCACGAGCACCAGGATGGACAGGGTCAGCGGGAAGTTGTCCGGACTGACGAAGCCGATCTTGCTGGCGTAGAGGACGCCGGCGAAGCCCGAGGTGGAGGCGCCGATCGCGAACGCCAGCAGCTTGAACCGCAGGGTCGGCACGCCGGTCGCCGCCGCCGCGACCTCGTCCTCGCGGATGGCGGTCCACGCCCGGCCCACCCGCGAGTTCTCCAGCCGCGACAGGGCGAGCATGGTGCCGAGAACGAACACGAGCAGCAGGTAGTAGTAGGGGACGGAGTCCAGGGTCCACTTGTAGGAGATGCCGAACAGGTCGACGGAGAAGTGCGGGATGCCGAACGCTCCGCGCGGCCCGTTGGTGATCTTGTCGCTGTTGACCGCGGTGATCCGGACGATCTCCCCGAAACCGAGGGTCACGATGGCCAGGTAGTCCCCGCGCAGCCGCAGCGTCGGGCCGCCGAGCAGTACTCCGGCGATCAGGCAGGCCAGCACCGCCAGCGGCAGCACCAGGAACGGGTTGAGGTGGATGAACGGCTTCACCGGCAGGGCACCGGTGAAGTACGCGGTGGTGTAGGCGCCGATCGCGAAGAAGGCGATGTAGCCCAAGTCGAGCAGGCCGGCCAGTCCGACGACCACGTTGAGGCCGAGGGCCAGCAGCACGAAGATGCCGATCTGGTCGACCAGCACGCGCTGCCAGAACGGCTGCAGCACCTGCGGCAGCAGGATCGCCAGCAGCAGCAGTACGCCGTAGACGGGGTAGCGGACCCGCCCGTCGGCGAGCAGCCGGGCCCGGGTGGCGTTGAGGGGGGCGAGGGTTGCGCCGACCGAGCGGTTGGCCCGCTTGCCGAGGATCGCCAGACCACCGACGAGCGCGCCGATGGCCAGGAAGACGAGCACCCGCGGCGAGAGCAGCGAACCACGGACGCCGGCGGTGAGGTGGTTGGCGCTGCCCGACGGGCCGGTCATCACGGCGACGACGAGCGCCACCGCCAGGCAGGCACCCAGTCGCTTGACGTCGGGGTTGTCGCGCCAGCCGGTGCGCGGCGCCTGGTCAGGGGCCGCGGCGGCGGGCTTGTCCGGCAGCGTCGCGGTCATGCCGACCGACCCAGCCGCTCGCCGAGGATTCCCGACGGCCGGACCAGCAGGACGAGGACCAGGATGACGAAGGCGATCACGTCGCGCCAGGCCGAGGACACGCACGAGACGCTGAGGTTCTCCACGACGCCCAGTGTGAGCCCACCGATGACGGCGCCCCGGATGTTGCCGATGCCACCGAGTACGGCGGCCGTGAACGCCTTCACACCCGGGATGAAGCCGATGTTGAACTGCACGACGTGGAAGAACACGCCGTAGAGGAAGCCGGCGGCGCCGCCGAGCAGGCCTCCGATGACGAAGGTCAGGGTGATCACCCGGTTGATGTCGACGCCCATGAGGGACGCCGTCTCGGCGTCCTGGGCGACCGACCGGATCCCGGCCCCGAGACGGGTCCCCCCCACCAGCCGGTCGAGACCGATCAGCATCACGATCGCCGAGCCGGCGATGGTCACCTCGGCAAGAGTGACGCTCGCTCCGAAGACGTGGAAAAGGGAGCCGTCTGTGAACAGCGCGGGGAACGGGATCGGCAGCCGGCCGAACTCCTTGCCGGCCAGGTTGGACAGGAACAGCGAGGCCCCGATGGCGCTGATCAGGAACGCCAGCTTCGGTGCCCCCCGCCGTCGCAGCGGCCGGTAGGCGGTGCGCTCGAGGAGGAACGCGACCAGCCCGCCGGTCACCGCCCCCGCGACGACGCCGGCCGCCACCAGGCCGACGGAGGCCAGGCCGGAGGGGTGAGACTTGCCGACCAGCGCCTGGACCAGGAACAGGCCGCCGAAGCCGCCGCTCATGAAGACCTCGCTGTGCGCGAAGTTGATCAGTTGCAGCACGCCGTAGACCAGGGTGTAGCCCAGCGCGATCAGCGCGTAGACGAACCCGTCGGACAGACCCGTGACGGTCAGGTTCCAGAAGTTATGCGTGAAGCACATCGAGGCGCCCGACCCCTCCTGGTGGCCGGTCCGGCACCGGTGTCGACGGTGCCACTTGGTCCGACGGTGCTACTTGGTCAGCTCGGCAGTGGTGCCCAGGATGGCGCGCTTCCCGCCCTTGACCTGGTAGACGAAGATCGTCTTGCCCTGCACCTCGCCGCTGGGCTCGAACTTGATCGTCTTGGTCAGGCCCACGTAGTTGACGCCCTTGACCGCGTCGGCGACCGCCTGCCGGGTGATCTTGCCCTTGAGGCCCTTCATCGCCTCGATGATGGCGTTGGCAGCGTCGTAGGACTCCGGTGAGTAGGTGCCGGGGTCGACGTTGTACTTGGCCTTGTAGGCCTGGGTGAACGCCGCAGCCTTCGGGTCGACGTTGGCGTCGCCACACGGGCAGGTGAGGTAGACACCGTCGGACTGGGCGCCCGCGAGCTTGATGAGCTGGTCGTCGTTGCTGCCGTCACCGGAGAGGATGTTGCCGGTGAAGCCGGCGCCCTTGAGGGCCTTGATCAGCAGCGCGAAGTCGGCGAAGTAGCCGCTGTAGTAGACGGTGTCGACGCCCGCGCCGGCCACCTTCTGGGCCTCTGCGCCGTAGTCCTTGGTCGGCGGGATGCCGTCATGGATGAACGTCACCCCGGCGGCCTTGAGGGCCGGCTCGATGACCCCGGACAAGCCGGTGCCGTACTCGCTCTTGTCGTCGATCGAGTAGATCTTCTTGGCCTTGAGGCCCTTCGCCATGTAGGCAGCTGCCTCCTGGCCCTGCGCGTCGTCCGGCGGCACCACCCGGTAGAACGTCTTGAAGCCCAGGCTGGTCAGCTTGGGGTTCGTCGCCGACGGGCTGATCGAGACCAGGTTGGCCTGGCTGAACAGAGGCTCAGAGGCCTTGGTGGCGCCGGAGAAGGCAGGTCCGACCACCGCGACGATCTTGGTGTTGTCGATCAGCTTCTGCGCCGCGGTCGGGCCCTGGTCCGGCGTACCCATGTCGTCGGAGTGCTCGAAGGTGAGCGTGAAGGGGAGGTCACCCTTCTTGTTGGCCTGCTCGATGGCGAGCTTGACCCCGTTGTCCATGTTGATGCCGAGTGCCGCGTTGTCGCCGGACAGCGGACCCTGGTAGGCGATGGCGTAGGTCTTCTTGTCGCTGCTTCCGCTTCCACTGCCACCGCCGCACGCGGCGAGCGAGAGCGCACTCAGGGCGATCGGAGCGGCAAGAACGAATACTCGACGGTGCAACACGCTGGACTCCCCGGTTCTCCAGTCCCCCCGCACGACGCGAGGCGGGCCGTCGGCAGGTGCGGCCGTCGGCTGGTGGAGGCTACCGTTGTTTGGCGGCGCTGTACGCCGACGCGCAACGTCGTGATCGGCTCGTGACCTGGCGAGCTGCGCTCACCCGCCTGCCGGCGGCGCCTCCTGACCGGCGAGCACGGCCTCGGCCAGCGCACGCATGGTCACCCGACGGTCCATCGACGTCCGCTGCAGCCAACGGAAGGCCTCCGGCTCGGTCATCGACTCCGCCGCCATCAGAACGCCCTTGGCGCGCTCGACCACCTTCCGGGCCTCGAGCCGGTCGGCCAGGTTCCCGACCTCGGCCTCCAGCGCCACGATCTCGGCGAACCGCGACAGCGCCATCTCGATGGTCGGGACCAGGTCCTTCTTCTGGAAGGGCTTGACGAGGTAGGCCATCGCGCCGGCCCGTCGCGCACGCTCGACCAGGTCCCGCTGGCTGAAGGCGGTCAGGATCAGCACCGGCGCGATCCTGGCATGGGCGATCTGCTCGGCGGCGGCCAGGCCGTCCAACCCGGGCATCTTCACGTCGAGGATCACCAGGTCCGGCCGCAGCTCATGGGCGAGGCGGACGGCGCTGTCACCGTCCGCCGCCTCCCCGACGACCAGGTAGCCCTCCTCCTCGAGCATCTCCTTGAGGTCGAGGCGGATGAGCGCTTCGTCCTCCGCGAGAACGACCCGGCGGCTCAGCAGGGCTGGCACAACCACAGCTTCTCCTCGCGGTGCCGGCGGCGCCCGCGATGACGGACGCCGGACACCGGTGACGGGCAGCAGCCGACCGGCTCCCGCCGACCGGACCCTGCGAGTGGTGGGCCTAGTGGGAGTCGAACCCACACTGAATGGTGTTTGAGACCATCGCCTCTGCCGGTTGGGCTATAGGCCCGGGCAGCCTCAGGATGGCACAGCATCCAGCAGCGGCCGCCGCGGCCGTCAGGCTGCCGGCTTCGGGGTCTTGGGCTTCTTGGGCTTCTTGGTCTCGCGACCACCCTTGTCCTTGCCGCCCATCTCCGACCTCCTGTCTCAGGCGTCGCCCAGGCTACTCGGACGCCGGGTGCAGGCGCGGCACCTCAGCCGAACCGGTCCCTGTCTTGCGGCGCCGGCTCAGGGGCGTTGGGCGGTTGCCTCGCGCACCAGGGTGACCACGTCGGTGCCGGCGAAACCGCCCGGGTAGTTCAGTTCTGTGACGTCGAGGACGGCGGAGGCCGCGTGCCCGGCTCGCACGCCTACGGTGACCAGGTCCCGGCCGACGGCGCTTGCGAGGATGCACTCCGGCCCGGGCCGGCCCGGAACGGGGCGCAGACCGGCCGGGCGTACCGGACCACCGAGCCGGGCGAGCGCAGCCGACTCAGCAGAACAGAGGTCCGCTGCCGAGCGGCCCCGAACCTCCAGCTCCCGCAGCACCAACGGCTGGTCGAAGCCGTTCCGGCTGGGTCGCTCCCGCTGGGCCACCTGGACGGCGCCGGGCAACGCGGGCAACCGGTTGAGATCGGCATGCAGGCGAGCCGACGGGTCCAGGCGCTCGCTGACAAGCACCCGCACGCCGGCCACCGTCAGCAGTGCGAGCAGCACCGCGCCCAGGGCCGCCGCCGTCGTCACCCGGTCCAGTCGCCGTCTCAGGCGCCCGTCCGCCCGGCGAGTCCGGCGTACGACGGCCATGGCGGCCACCGTCGCCAGCAGCGCCAGGGTGAACAGGAGGGCGGGCAGGAAGGGCGCCTTGGCGGCCTGCGCGAACAGGGCGCCACCGGTGGGCTCGATGACGAAGTTGGCGGCCAGGACCGACAGGCCCAGGTAGCCGGCCACGAGGCTGAGGATCAGCAGACTGAGCGGAACGACCGATGCCTGCCAGGCGCGGCCCCCGGCGTGACGGCCCCCGGCGTGACGGCCCCCGGGGTCACTTCGCCCGCCGTCACTTGGCCCGGCCCCGATGCTCACGTCCCCGAGATCGACTCGCCGGACGACTCGCTGAAGCGCGGGACCTAGCGGGCGGTCGGGACGACCGGGCTGGGCAGCGCCGTCTCGCCCATCAGGTGGGCGTCGACGGCGGCAGCGGCCGCCCGGCCCTCGGCGATGGCCCAGACGACCAGGCTCTGCCCGCGCCCCATGTCGCCGGCGACGAACACGTCGGGAACGCTGGCGCTCCAGTCGGCCTTGCGCGCGACGTTGCCCCGGCCGTCGATCGTGACACCGAGCGAGTCGAGCAGACCCGCCTGCTGCGGTCCTGTGAACCCCATCGCCAGCAGCACGAGCTCGCAGGGCAGCTCGGACTCGCTGCCCTGCACCGGCACGAAGGACATCCGGCCGTCGACGGTCGTGGGCTCGACCTCCTGGAGCACCAGCCCGCTCACCCGGCCCTGGTCGTCCCCCTCGAACCTGACGGTGCTGACCGAGAAGACCCGCTCGCCACCCTCCTCGTGCGCGGAGGAGGTCCGCATCATCAACGGCCAGGTGGGCCAGGGCGTCGACGGGTCCCTCGTCTGCGGCGGCTGCGGAAGGATCTCCAGCTGGTGCACCGACACCGCGCCCTGACGGTGCGCAGTGCCCAGGCAGTCCGCCCCCGTGTCGCCGCCACCGATGATCACGACCCGCTTGCCGGCCGCGTCGATGGGCGAGCGGGCGAGGTCACCCTGCTGGACCCGGTTGGCCGGTGTGAGGTACTCCATCGCCGGGTGGATGCCGGCCAGCTCCCGACCGGGGATCGGCAGGTCGCGGGCCGCAGTCGCCCCACCGGCCAGCAGGATCACGTCGTAAGACGAGCGGAGGTCCGCCGCGCTTATGTCGACCCCGACGTCACAGGAGGTGACGAAAGCGGTGCCCTCGGCCCGCATCTGGTCGAGCCGGCGGTCCAGGACGCGCTTCTCCATCTTGAACTCGGGGATGCCGTAACGGAGGAGCCCGCCCACCCGGTCGGCCCGCTCGTAGACGGTGACGTCGTGCCCGGCCCGGGTCAACTGCTGAGCCGCCGCCAGCCCGGACGGCCCGGAGCCCACGACCGCAACCCGCTTCCCGCTGCGGTCGGCCGGCGGTTGCGCCGGCACCCAGCCCTCGTCCCAGGCGCGGTCGATGATCTCGACCTCCACCTGCTTGATGGTGACCGGGTCGGCGTTGATGCCCAGCACGCAAGCGGCCTCGCAGGGCGCCGGACACAGCCGACCGGTGAACTCCGGGAAGTTGTTGGTGGCGTGCAGCCGCTCGATGGCCTCCTGCCAGTCGTCGCGGTAGACCAGGTCGTTCCACTCCGGGATCAGGTTGCCGAGCGGGCAGCCGTTGTGGCAGAACGGGATGCCGCAGTCCATGCAGCGGGCGGCCTGCGTCCGGGTCGCGTCCGGAGCGAACTCCTCGTAGACCTCGTTCCAGTCGCGGATGCGCACGTCCACCGGTCGCCGCGTCGGCAGCGCCCGGTCGTGCTTGAGGAAGCCCGACGGGTCAGCCACGAGCCGCCGCCATGATGGCGTCCTCGACCGACTCGCCGGACTGCTCGGCACTGGCCGCCGCCTCGAGCACCCGCTTGTAGTCTCGCGGCATCACCTTGGTGAACCGCTGGGTCAGTGGTCCGTGGGCCAGCAACCGCTCGGCGACCGGGGAGCCGGTCTCCGTGGCGTGCTGGGCCAGCAGGGCACAGACGAAGTCGAGATCGGCCTCGTCCAGCGGCTCGAGCTCGACCATCTCCGTGTTGACCAGCCCCGGCGACAGGTCGAGCACGTAGGCGATCCCTCCGGACATCCCGGCGGCGAAGTTGCGCCCGGTGGGGCCGAGGACGAGAACCCGGCCACCTGTCATGTACTCGCAGCCGTGGTCACCGATCCCTTCCACGACAGCTGTCGCACCCGAGTTGCGTACGGCGAACCGCTCGCCCACGACGCCGCGCAGGAAGGCCTGGCCACGGGTGGCGCCGTAGAGGAGAACGTTGCCGGCGATGATGTTGTCCTCGGCCGCGAACGACGCCTCCCGGGACGGCCGCACCACGAGCCGGCCGCCGGACAGGCCCTTGCCGACGTAGTCGTTTGCATCGCCCTCCAGGCGCAGCGTGATGCCCGGCGGGAGGAACGCGCCGAAGGACTGCCCGGCCGAGCCGGTGAACGTGATGTCGATGGTGCCCTCGGGCAGTCCGGCCGCGCCGTAACGCCGCGAGACCTCGGCGCCGAGCATGCCCCCGACCGTGCGGTTGACGTTGCGCACCGGCAGCTCGAGCCGGACCGGCCGGCCGTCCTCGAGCGCTCCTTCGCACAGCGCGATCAACGTGTTGTCGAGTGCCTTGTCCAGGCCGTGGTCCTGCCCACTCACGCAGCTGCGCGGGTCGTCCGGCCCCAGGTCGGGAACGTGCAGGACGGGCGAGAGATCCAGCCCTGCGGTCTTCCAGTGGTCGACAGCCGCGCGCATGTCCAGGCACTCGGCATGCCCGACCGCCTCGATCAGCGTGCGGAAGCCGAGCGCCGCGAGGTACTCGCGGACCTCCTCGGCGATGTACTCGAAGAAGGTGACGACGAACTCGGGCGAGCCGGCGAACCGCTTGCGCAGCTCGGGGTTCTGGGTGGCGATGCCCACCGGGCAGGTGTCGAGGTGACAGACCCGCATCAGGATGCAGCCGCTGACGACGAGCGGCGCGGTGGCGAAGCCGAACTCCTCGCCACCCAGCAGGGCCGCGATCACGACGTCGCGGCCGGTCTTGAGCTGGCCGTCGACCTGCACCACGATCCGGTCCCGGAGTCCGTTGAGCAGCAGGGTCTGCTGGGTCTCCGCCAGACCGAGCTCCCACGGCGCACCGGCGTGCTTCAGCGAGGTCAGCGGCGAAGCGCCGGTGCCGCCGTCGTGCCCCGAGATCAGTACGACGTCCGCGTGCGCCTTGCTGACCCCGGCGGCCACCGTGCCCACCCCGACCTCCGCGACCAGCTTGACGTGGATGCGGGCCCTGTCGTTGGCGTTCTTGAGGTCGTGGATCAGCTGGGCCAGGTCCTCGATGGAGTAGATGTCGTGGTGCGGCGGCGGGGAGATCAACCCGACGCCCGGCGTGGAGTAGCGGGTCTTGGCGATCCACGGGTAGACCTTGTGGCCGGGCAGCTGGCCGCCCTCGCCCGGCTTGGCCCCCTGCGCCATCTTGATCTGGATGTCGTCGGCGTTGACGAGGTACTCGCTGGTCACACCGAAGCGGCCCGAGGCCACCTGCTTCACGGCGCTGCGGCGGGAGTCCCCGCTCGCGTCCACGACGAAACGCTCGGCGTCCTCGCCGCCCTCACCAGTGTTGGACTTGCCGCCGAGGCGGTTCATCGCGATGGCCAGCGTCTCGTGCGCCTCGGCGCTGATCGAGCCGTAGGACATCGCGCCGGTGGCGAACCTCTTGACGATCTCCGACACCGGCTCGACCTCGTCGATCGGCACCGGTGGGCGGACGCCCTCGCGCAGCGCGAACAGCCCACGCAGGGTGGCTGCCCGGGCGGAGAGCGCGTCGACAGCGCCGGTGTACTCCTTGAAGATCGAGTACTGCTTGGCGCGGGTCGAGTGCTGGAGCTTGAACACCGTCTCCGGGTTGAACAGGTGCACCTCGCCCTCGCGGCGCCACTGGTACTCCCCGCCGATCTCGAGTCGGCGGTGCGCCCGCTCGGTCGGGTTGTCGGGGTAGGCATGCCGGTGCCGGGCGGCGACCTCCGCAGCGATCACATCGAGGCCGACCCCGCCCAGGCGGCTGGTGGTGCCGGTGAAGTACTCGTCGACCAGGCTCTGCGCCAGGCCGAGCGCCTCGAAGACCTGGGCGCCGGTGTAGGAGGCGACAGTCGAGATGCCCATCTTGGACATCACCTTGAGGACGCCCTTGCCGAGTGCCTTGATGTAGTTGCGGACGGCCTTGTAGGGGTCCAGCCCGGGCACCACGCCGGTCGCGATCAGGTCCTCGACGGTCTCGAAGGCGAGGTAGGGGTTGACCGCGGCGGCGCCGTAGCCGAGCAGCAGCGCGACATGGTGCACCTCGCGGGCGTCGCCGGCCTCGACCACCAGGCCGACGCGGGTCCGGGTCTTCTCGCGGATCAGGTGGTGGTGGACGGCAGCGGTGAGCAGCAGGGACGGGATCGGCGCCATCTTCGCGTCCGAGTTGCGGTCGGAGAGCACCACGATGCGGGCGCCGTCCTCGATGGCCTCGCTGACCAGCGTGCAGATCGCATCCAGCCGGGCCGCCAGCCCGTGCCCGCCGGAGGCCACCGGGTAGAGGCCGCTGACGGTCACCGCGGCGTACCCACGCAGGTTGCCGTCCTCGTTGACGTGGATGATCCGCGCCAGCTCCTCGTTGTCGAGAACCGGGAACGGCAGCTCGACCAGACGGCAGGAGGCAGCTGTCGGGTCGAGCAGGTTCTGCTCGGGTCCGATGGTGCTGGCCAGACTGGTGACCAGCTCCTCGCGGATGGCGTCCAGCGGCGGGTTGGTCACCTGGGCGAACAGCTGGCTGAAGTAGTCGAACAGCAGCCGCGGCCGCTCGGACAGGACGGCCACCGGGGTGTCGGTGCCCATCGAGCCGAGCGGCTCGATGCCGGCCTTGGCCATCGGCGTGAGCAGGATCCGCACTTCCTCCTCGGTGTAGCCGAAGGTCTGCTGGCGGCGCAGCACCGACTCGTGCCCGTAGTAGACGTGATCGCGGGCGGGCAGCTCCTCGAGCCGGATCAGCCCGGAGTGCAGCCAGTCGGCGTAGGGGTGCTCGGCGGCCAGCGTCGACTTCAGCTCCGCGTCGTCCACGATGCGGCCAAGTGCCGTGTCGACCAGGAACATCCGGCCCGGCTGCAGCCGGCCCTTGCGGACCACCTTCTCCGGCGCGATGTCGAGCACGCCGACCTCGCTGGCCAGTACGACCAGGCCGTCGTCGGTGACCCAGTAGCGGGCCGGTCGCAGTCCGTTGCGGTCCAGTACCGCACCCATCACCGTGCCGTCGGTGAAGGTGATGCAGGCCGGGCCGTCCCACGCCTCCATCAGGGCCGAGTGGAACTCGTAGAACGCCCGGCGGGCCGGGTCCATGTCGGCGGCGTTCTCCCACGCCTCCGGGACCATCATCAGCACCGCGTGCGGGAGCGACCGGCCACCCATGTGCAGCAGCTCGAGCACCTCGTCGAAGGAGGCGGAGTCACTTGCTCCCGGGGTGCAGATGGGGAACAGCCGGGCCAGGTCGCCGGGGATCAGGTCGCAGGCGAGAAGCGCCTCGCGGGCTCGCATCCAGTTTCGGTTGCCGGCCACAGTGTTGATCTCGCCGTTGTGCGCGATGTAGCGGTAGGGGTGCGCCAGCGGCCAGGACGGGAAGGTGTTGGTCGAGAACCGCGAGTGCACCAGCGCCAGCGCGGTGCTGAACCGCTCGTCGCTGAGGTCGGGGAAGAACGTCTCGAGCTGACCGGTGGTGAGCATGCCCTTGTAGACAAGCGTCCGGCTGGACAGGCTCGGGAAGTAGACGTCTGTCTCGTGCTCGGCCCGCTTGCGGACGGCGTACGCCCGCCGCTCCAGCGCCATGCCGGCGAGGGCCGCATGGTCGGCTCCGGCCACGAACAGCTGCCGCAGCCGAGGCATCACCGAGCGCGCGGTGGCACCGAGGCCGGAGGCGTCGGTGGGCAGCTCCCGCCAGCCGAGCACCCGCAGGCCCTCGTCGCCGACGATCTTCTCGATCAGCGTGACGGCGGCGGCGGAGGCGTCGGCGTCGTTGGGCAGGAAGGCGAGCCCGACGGCGTACGCCGGGCCGTCGGCGCTTGCCGCGGGGAGCTCGAAGTCCACGACCGCGCGGAGGAAGGCGTCAGGCACCTGGACCAGGATGCCGGCGCCGTCACCCGAGTCCGGCTCGCTCCCGGAGGCACCGCGGTGGTCGAGGTTGCGCAGCGCCGTCAGGCCGGCCTCGACGATGCCGTGGCTGCGCCGGCCGGCGATGTCCGCGACGAAGGCGACGCCGCACGCGTCGTGCTCGTGGCGGCCGTCGTAGAGCCCCTGCGGCGCAGGTGTGACAGCAGTCATCGAAGGAGGTCCCGTCGGTTCGAAGTACGGCTCGAGCTGGGGACGACTCTGGCCCTGCTGCGAGTCCAAAAGGTACACGATGGCGGCCCGTTTTCCCGAGCCGATAACAAGCTCAGGCGACGCCTGCGCCCACCAGGTGCCCCACCAGGTAGGTGACCGCAGCCGCCCCGCCGCAGAACAGCAGCTGGCGGGCCCCCGTGTACAGGGCGGGGCGGCCCGTGAAGCGCGAGACGAGAGCACCGCTGGCGAACAGCGCAAGCGCCGAGAGCACCAGCGACAGCAGCAGGTTGGACGCCCCGAGGAGGTAGGGCAGTGCCGGGATCAGGGCTCCGATGGCGAAGGCCACGAACGACGACCCGGCCGCGAGGTAGGGCGACGGCAGGTCCTCGGCGTCGACGCCCAGCTCCTCGCGGACATGGATGGCCAGGGCCTGGTCCGGGTCCACCGACATCTGCCTGGCCACCTCGCGGGCCAGCTCGGGCTCGACGCCGCGGGCCACGTAGACCTGCGCCAGCTCGGCCTGCTCGGCCTCCGGGGACCGGCGCAGCTCGGCCCGCTCGTTGTCGATCTCGGCCCGCGTGAGCTCGGACTGCGAGGCCACCGAGATGTACTCCCCCGTCGCCATCGAGAAGGCACCGGCGACCAGCCCGGCCACGCCGGTCAGGGCGACCGTGCGGGGCGGCACGCCGGCACCGGCGACCCCGGCGATGAGGGCGAAGTTGGAGGCCAGCCCGTCGACCAGGCCGAACACCGACGGACGGAGCCACCCACCTGTCACGTCGCGGTGGCCGTGCTCGTGGTGGTCCGGCGGCGGGATCCGCCGCGACGTGTCGGCGACCTTGGCTCCGTCAGTGCTCACCCACGAAGCCTAAGCCGTGGCCGGCTCCTCCGCCGCCGGAGGCTCGACGGTCTCCTCACGCGTTCGGCCGCGGGTCGCCAGCAGGTAGCCCACGGCTGCCAGGAACACCACGATGCTGGTGTAGTCGTTGAGCCGCAGGCCGAAGAAGCGGCTGGCGTCGTCGACGCGCAGTGCCTCGATCCAGCCGCGGCCGACGGTGTACGCCGCCACATACAGGGCGAACGCGCGGCCGCCGCCCAGGCGGTAGCGCCGGTCGGCCCAGATCACGAGCCCGGCCACGCCGAGGTCCCACAGCGACTCGTACAAGAACGTCGGGTGGTAGAGCGCCTGGTCCGGGGTGGCTGCCGGCCGGTTCGCCGGGTCGATCCGCAACGCCCACGGCAGGGACGTCGGCCGGCCGTAGAGCTCCTGGTTGAAGTAGTTGCCGAAGCGGCCCAGCGCCTGGCCGATGGCGATCGACGGGGCGCAGGCGTCCGCCAGCGCGGCAGGAGCGATGCCGCGCCGCCGGGCGAACAGCAGCCCGGCACTGACCCCGAGCAGGACGGCGCCCCAGATGCCCAGCCCGCCGCGCCAGATGTAGAGCGCCGCGACCGGGTCGCCGCCCTTGCCGAAGTAGGCCTGCGGTGAGGTGACCACGTGGTAGATCCGGCCGCCGATCAGTCCCGCTGGCACCGTGACGACTGCCATGTCGCCGATCGTTCCCGGCCGCCCGCCTCGGGCCTGCCAGCGCCGTTCGGCCAGGAGCACGCCTGCGACGATGCCGGCGATGATGCAGAACGCGTAGGCACGCAGCGGCAACGGGCCCAGGTGCAGTACGCCGCTGGACGGGCTCGGAATTGAGGCAAGCGGAATCGAGGCAAGCGGAATTGAGGCAAGCGGCATCGCGGCAAGCAACATCGCGCTCACGCCGGTCTCATCGGCGGCGTACGCCGGCAGCCAGCTCGGCCGCCAGCGCACCGGCCGCCTCGACACCGGCGGCCGGTGTGGCCGCGTCGAGCAGGCAGCTGACGAACGCCGAGCCAACGATGACGCCGTCGGCGTACCCGGCCACCTCCGACGCCTGCGCGGCGGTGGAGACCCCGAGCCCCACCCCGACCGGCAGGTCGGTGACCGCGCGCATCCGCTCGACCAGCCCGGCCGCCCGGTCCCCAACCGCCGCCCGCGCGCCGGTGACACCCATCGTCGAGGCGGCGTAGACGAACCCGCGGCTGGCTTCTGCCACCAGCCGCAGCCGGGCCTCGGTCGAGGACGGCGCGACCAGGAACACGGGGTCCAGCCCGTGGGCGGCAGCGGCGGTGACCCACTCCCCCGCCTCCTCGGGCACCAGATCCGGGGTGATCATGCCGGCTCCCCCGGCGGCGGCCAGGTCGGCGGCGAACCGCTCGACGCCGTAGCGCTCGACGGGGTTCCAGTAGGTCATCACCACTGTCGGTACGCCGGTGGCCGCGACGGCTTGCACGGTGCGCAGCACGTCGGCGGTGCCGGTGCCCTGGGCGCGGGCCCGCTCGACCGCCTCCTGGATGGTCGGACCGTCCATCAGCGGGTCGGAGTAGGGCAGGCCCACCTCGACCACGTCCACCCCGGCACTCACCATCGCGACCAGCCCCGCCACCGCCCCGTCGTAGGACGGGAACCCGGCCGGCAGGTAGCCGACCAGCGCTGCCCGGTTCTCGGCGCGGGCCCGGGCGAACGCCGCACCGAGCGCGCCGGTGACGACACCGCTCACCAGCCCTCGCCGTCGGACTCCGCGACCGGAACCGACACTCGCTCGGCCACCGCCTCGACCAGCTGCTCCCCGCTGACCAGGCCGAAGAAGCGGGCAGCGCTGTCGACGTCCTTGTCGCCCCGGCCGGACAGGTTGATCACGAAGAGCAGCTCGTGCGGGTCGCGGCCGGCGGCGACGTACTCCCGGCCGAGGTCGCACGCGCCGGCGAAGGCGTGCGCGCTCTCGATGGCCGGGATCAGCCCCTCGGTGTGCGCGAGCTTGGCGAAGCAGGCCATCGCCCAGTCGTCGGAGACCGCCCGGTAGCTGGCCCGGCCGGAGTCGCGCAGCCAGGCGTGCTCCGGACCGACACCGGGGTAGTCGAGACCGGCCGAGATGGAGTGCGTCGTCGCGGTCTGCCCGTCGGCGTCCTGGAGGAGGTAGGACCGGGCGCCGTGCAGGACGCCCGGCGAGCCGCCGGTCAGGGTGGCCGAGTGCCGGCCGCCGGCCAGCCCCTCGCCGCCGGCCTCCACCCCGACCAGGGCCACCTCGGTGTCGTCGAGGAACGGGTGGAAGATCCCTATCGAGTTCGACCCGCCGCCGACACAGGCGATGACGGCGTCGGGCAGCCGCCCGACCAGCTCGAGCACCTGGGCGCGCGCCTCCACCCCGATCACCCGCTGGAAGTCGCGCACCATCATGGGGAACGGGTGCGGCCCGACCACCGAGCCCAGGACGTAGTGGGTCGACTCGACGTTGGTCACCCAGTCGCGCATCGCCTCGTTGACGGCGTCCTTCAGCGTCCGGCTGCCGGTCGTCACCGGGACCACCTCGGTGCCGAGCAGCTTCATCCGAGCCACGTTGAGCGCCTGCCGGCGGGTGTCCTCCTCGCCCATGTAGACCACGCAGTCGAGCCCGAGCAGGGCGCACGCCGTGGCGGTGGCCACACCGTGCTGGCCCGCGCCGGTCTCGGCGATCACCCGCTGCTTGCCCATCCGCTGGGTGAGCAGCGCCTGCCCGAGCACATTGTTGATCTTGTGGGAGCCGGTGTGTGCCAGGTCCTCGCGCTTGAGCAGCAGCCGTACGCCGCCCGCGTGCTCGCTGAGCCGGCGGGCATCGGTCAGCGGCGTGGGGCGACCGGCATAGGTGCGCTGCAGCCGGTCCAGCTCGGCAACGAAGCCCGGGTCGGCGCGCGCCCCGGCGTACGCCGACGTCAGCTCGTCGAGTGCGGCGATGAGCGCCTCGGGGACGAAGCGGCCGCCGTAGGGCCCGAAGTGGCCGGCCCTGTCAGGCAGGGCTGCGG
>JALYXH010000031.1 GCA_030947185.1 Actinomycetota bacterium
CATTGTCCGCGCGCGAAGCGGTCGTCGCCGTGACCAACTGGTGCTGCTCAAGCACTACTGCCGCGAGGACGTACTGGCCCGATAGCCCGCCGCCAGCTGATAAGGGCATGATCAGGGCACGGGCGCATCGTTTGACGCCGGACTTCGGACCGAAAAGCGCACCTGACCTGCGCGTAACGGCTCGGCAAGCTACGCCTAACATCCGCCTTTGCAAGGCGGGGGTTAGGGGTTCGAGTCCCCTCGTCTCCACCGGTCTCCCACCTGCCTTTCCGCAGGTGGGAGCCACTGATCTTCGGGCGAGCATGCCGACGACCGCGCCAGCGATGGCTGTCGTTGCTGGTGGTGCGACCCAACTCAGCGCCCGGGGCAGACTGAGGGACATGCCCCGCATCGCTACGACCACGGCCGTCTCTTTGGACGAGTTGCTCGATTTCGTGCGCCCCCGCCACCGGATGCTGCTGGCCACCCGTCGCCGGGACGGCTCGTCTCAGCTGTCGCCGGTGACCGGTGGGGTCGACAGCGGCGGGCGGGTGGTGGTCGCGACCTACCCGTCGCGGGCCAAGGTGGCCAACGCCCGCCGGGACCCACAAGTCTCGGTCTGCGTGCTGTCCGACGAGTGGGACGGGGCCTGGGTCCAGCTGGATGGGACCGCCGAGGTGCTCGACACGCCAGACGCGCTCGAGCCGCTGGTCGAGTACTTCCGGGTCATCGCCGGCGAGCACACCGACTGGGACGAGTACCGGGCTGCCATGGCGCGGCAGGGGAAGGCGCTGCTGCGGATCACACCGGTGCGCTGGGGCCCGGTCGCGACCGGAGGGTTCCCGCCCGACGCGGCCAGCTAACCGTCCGTTCATGGCGCAGACGCGGCGTGCAGGATGTCTGCGCCCTGGCCCGGGGGGGGATCCGCTCAATCTCTTGCGAACGCGCTCGGCTACCAGCCGGTGATCACCGTCGGCCAGCAGGCTCTGAACGGCGCCAGCGATCGCCTCCTCGGATGCGTCAGGAGGCTTAGAAGCCCACGTGATTGGCCGCACCTCTTGCGTCGGTCGTGACACGGGTGTTGCTTGGCAGCAATCGGAGCACAGCAGGAGGGGACCCCGTGAGCCAGACCCTGGACCACCCGCGCAGCCAGGACCCGACGATCAGCACCGACGACCCGACGCAGCGGGTCAACGCCTGGCTGGCCGAGTTCGAGGCAGCGCTAGTCGCGCGTGACATGGAGCGCGCCGCCGGCATGTTCGCCACCACCAGTTTCTGGCGCGACCTGGTCGCCTTCAGCTGGAACATCACCACCGTCGAGGGACGGGAGGGGGTGGCCGACCTGCTGCGCGCCACCCTCGACGGGACCGACCCGCGCGGGTTCGTGGCCACCGAGCCGCCGGAGGAGGCCGACGGCGTCACCTCGGCCTGGATCGGCTTCGAGACCGCCGCCGGCCGCGGCCGCGGCCACCTGCGCCTCACCGACGAGGGCGCCTGGACGATGCTTACCACCCTCTACGAGCTCAAGGGCCACGAGGAGCCGCACAGTGGCCGCCGGCCCATGGGGGCCGAGCACGGCGCGAACCCAGACCGCGTCACCTGGCTGGAGGCTCGCCAGAGGGAGGCGGCTGAGCTCGGCCGGACCCGCCAGCCCTACGTCGTGGTCGTCGGCGGCGGTCAGGGCGGGATCGCGCTCGGCGCCCGGCTGCGCCAGCTCGGCGTCTCACACGTCGTACTCGACCGGAACCCTCGCCCGGGCGATGCCTGGCGGGCGCGTTACAAGTCGCTCTGCCTGCACGACCCGGTCTGGTACGACCATCTGCCCTACCTGGACTTCCCGAAGAGCTGGCCGGTCTTCTCCCCCAAGGACAAGATCGGCGACTGGCTAGAGATGTACACGAAGATCATGGAGATCAACTACTGGGGGTCCACGACCTGCACGAAGGCGACATACGACGAGGCGAAGGGCGAGTGGGAGGTGGTCGTCGAGCGCGAGGGGGAGCAGCTCGTGCTCCGCCCCAAGCAGCTGGTGCTGGCCACCGGGATGTCGGGCAAGCCGAACACCCCGGTGATCCCAGGCCAGGACCGCTTCCAAGGCGAGCAGCATCACTCGTCGGCACACCCCGGCCCGGACGCCTACCGCGGCAAGAAGGTCGTCGTCGTCGGCTCGAACAACTCGGCCCACGACATCTGCGCGGCGCTGTGGGAGGGCGGCGCCGACGTGACGATGGTGCAGCGGTCCTCGACCCACATCGTCAAGTCGGACTCGTTGATGGAGATCGCCCTCAAGGACCTCTACTCGGAGCAGGCGCTGGCCGCCGGAATGACGACGAACAAGGCGGACATGACCTTCGCCTCACTGCCCTACCGGATCATGCACGAGTTCCAGATCCCGGTGTACAACGCCATCCGCGAGCGCGACGCCGACTTCTACGGCCGGCTGGAGAAGGCCGGCTTCGAGCTCGACTACGGCGACGACGACTCGGGCCTGTTCATGAAGTACCTGCGCCGCGGCTCCGGCTACTACATCGACGTAGGCGCCTCCGAGCTGGTCGCCGACGGCTCGATCAAGCTGGCCAAGGGCCGGGTCAAGGAGTTGTCCGAGACCTCGGTGGTGCTCGAGGACGGCACCGAGCTCGAGGCCGACCTGGTCGTCTACGCCACCGGCTACGGCTCGATGAACGGGTGGGCCGCCGACCTCATCAGCCGTGACGTCGCCGACAAGGTCGGCAAGATCTGGGGCCTGGGCTCGGACACCACCAAGGACCCCGGCCCGTGGGAGGGCGAGCAGCGCGGGATGTGGAAGCCGACCCAGCAGGAGGCGCTGTGGTTCCACGGCGGCAACCTGCACCAGTCACGGCACTACTCGCTCTACCTCGCCCTGCAGCTCAAGGCCCGAGCCGAGGGCATCCCGACGCCGGTCTTCGGCCTGCAGGAGGTGCACCACACGAGCTGAGGCTCTAGTGGGACCCGACTGCTGCGGTCTCGGCCGGCTGTGACCGGCTGGTGAGCGAATCGGTGTACTTGCGGATGCCGATCCATACGCCGAGGGCCAGCGCGAGGTTGAACCCGACCACCACCGCGACCTCCCACGAGGCCGGCACGTGCGGTACGACGTTGTCGCCGGGAACCTTGGCGTAGAGCACCTGCCGGTTGTAGATGGCCAGGAACGCGAGCACGTAGATGCTGGCGATGACCGCCCAGTTGAGCCCGGGCGCCCAGGGCCGAGCGGCCTTCTTCTCCGGCGTGTTGTAGAGCTTCTGCAGCGCCCGGCGCGGGCCGACGTCGAGGTAGCGGTAGGCCACCAGCCACCACAGCAGGATGTAGTAGTAGAACCAGTTGACGGCCATCGCGGCCACCACGACGTGGCTGGTGTACTCGAACAAGTTGCGGAAGGTCACCCACCGGCCGATGAACTTCCCGAACGACTGCGGGTTGCGGTTCATGTACGCCGCGATCGGCAGCGACGAGGAGAGCAGCGCGATGCGGCCGCCCCAGTACCACAGCGTGCTCTTGTGCGTGACCGCCCACGGCCCGATCACGAACAGGTCGGCGGAGACCACGATGATGTGCAGCGTGAACAGCCGGATGGCGACCCGGTTCGAGAACAGCGGGTTGAGCAGCTCGTTCGGCCGCCGGAACCCTTGGTAGATCTGGCGGGCGCCGACGCTGAAGCCCCAGCCCAGCAGAAATGTGTAGAGAACCGTGATGAGAACCTTCACTCCTTACGGGCCTTCCGCGCCTCGAGCTGGTGGAGCAGTGCCTTCAGCAGCACGATCGGGTGGGTCAGGACGAGGGTCAGCTTGCCGCGGATCTTGTTGGGGTCGTCTGCCACCCCTAGCTGGCGCAGCGGGGAGCTCAGGTCGAAGTACAGCTTCTCGTTGACCATCGACTGGCCCTCGAACTCGAAGATCAGGCACATCGCGAAGTCGACCTTCTTGCCGGTCGGCGGCAGCCCGCGCCAGCCGCCGAGGTGGGTGCCCTGGAAGCGCCCCTCCACCAGCACCGCGTCGGTCGTCGGCGACACCCGCGTCGGCACGAACGTGAAGTCCGGGAAGGCCTTGAGGTTCTCGCCCAGGAAGAAGTGCACGCGGTCCGCGCCGTCGTACAGCTCGTCGTCGGCGACGACCTCGTACTTGGGACGGGCGAACTTCCCGATGCAGGCGGGGAAGTCGTAGGCGTTCTCCAGCCGCATGTGCTCGTTGACCGTGTGCACCCTGGTGTCGAGATCGGGATCGACCGCCGTGGTGGTTGGCAGATCTGGTGAGGCTGTCATCGCGTGCGTCCCCCTGGTGCTCGCTGGTGCCTACGGACTCTGGCATCCACATGAGCCGCTTGGAAGACGGACACCAGGAGTTCACCCGCGTCACACAGAATCAGCTGGGACACATATCGCCTCGTAGTGTGACGCCCGCCCATCTCGACTTCGCGGCTCGTTGTCCTCGAGCGACAGCTCCGACCGGCAACCGCGGCACAGTCCCGCCGCCGGCTCCGTCAGCCGCAGGGCTGCCTCGATCCGGGCCAGCGCGAGCCGAACCGCCGCGACATCGGCCATCAGCTTGCGCCGGCGACGCCTCGTGCGCCGTCCCTCGTCGCTGCGGCTGCCGCCAGCTGCCGCCGTGAGGTCGTGGTAGGCC
>JALYXH010000041.1 GCA_030947185.1 Actinomycetota bacterium
CCTCGGGGCTCGGCACCGTCGGCATCTCGGTGAGCCGAGGACTGCGCTTGCGTGCCTTCGGCAGCGCGTCGCCGGTGCCGGTGCCGGTGCCGGTGTCGGTGTCCTCGCCGGTGCCGGTGCCGGTGCCGGTGCCGGTGCCGGTGTCCGCGCCGGTGCCGGTCTGCCCTTGCGGGCCGAGCGCGGACGGACCGCCGGCTTCGGCGCCTACCCGACCAGGGTCCGGCGACCCGGTCGCCTGGGCCCGCCAGCGCTCCGCGTCGCGGATGTCGCGACGCCGGTCCAGCGCCTCGCCCACCTTCGTCGTCACGGTACGACGATCGCGCCCCGACAGACCGGCGGCGAACTCCTCCAGCACCGAGCCCAGCATCCGGTCCCGCTCCTGCTCCAGCGCCCGGTCGCGGTGCTCGAGGTAGCGCACCAGGCTCTCACCGGCCACCGCGAGCCGGCTGGTGTCCGCGTCCAAGCCCTCCCGGGCGGTGCTGACTGCGTCGACTGCGTTGGCGAGCTCGGTCGCCACCGTGGCCAGCTGACGCTTCACTTCGGCGCCGACCACCTCCGCGACCCTGGCGGCGGAGAGCGCGGCATCGTCGTGCAGCTGCGCGAGCGCGCCGCCCAGCTCCCCAGTGCCGGCGGCGACGTCGGCCCGCGTCCCAGTCAGCGCGGACCGCACACTGACGCCGGCCGTCTCGATCTGCTCCGCCACCCGGTCCCGGACCTCCTCCAGGGCATCGGCCAAGTCGATGCGCAGGCTGGAGATCTCGGCCTCGACACCGGCCCGCGCAGCGCCGACCACGTCGTCGACCCGGCTACCCAGCCGGCCGATCTCCTCCGCGACCTCCTCGCGACCGGCCTGCAAGGCCCCGGTCAGGGTGGCGCGGACCTCCTCGAGCCGATGCTCGAACCCCTCCATGGCCGCGCGCACGAACCCGCCGTACTCAGCGACGGCGCCGGTCACCTCCGATCGGGTCTGCTCCTCGGCGCCGATCAGGTCGGCACGCAGGCTGTCGCTGCGCTCGGCGACGGCACCGGCGAGCCCGGCCAGCACCTCCTCGACCCGGCTGTTGGCAGCATCGGCTCGGTCGACGAAGACGCGCAGTGCCTCGCGGCCCGCGTCGTGACCGTCCCGGGAGACCGACTCGAGGCGGTCGGCCGCCCCGTCGAGGGCATCCTCGAGAGCGGCGGCGTGCGCCTCGAGCACGCCGCGTGCCTCGGCCAGGGCGTGCCCGGTGCCCAGCGCCTGCGCGGTGGCCTGCTCCAGGCCCGTACTGACCGCCCTGCGTACGTCCTCGGTGGCCCGCTCGACCTGCCCGGCCAGCTCCTCCCCGAGATCCCGGAGGCCGGCGGTCATGTCGTTCATCCGCCGGCTGACCGACTCGCTCTCGGCGCGCAGGCCGGCGAAGTCGGCCCGGACCGCGCCCAGCTCGGCACGCAGGGCCGCCACCGCGGCGGTCAGCCCCGGCGCGCCGGCCCGGCCGGAGTCGTCGTCCCTGACCTGTGCTGCCAGCGCCTCGATCCGCCGAGACAGGGGCGAGTCGGTCTGGCTCACGGCGCGGCCCCTCCCGGATCGACTGCGGGGAGTCTAGGGCGAGTCAGGCGAGCGGGAGGGCCAGTCTCGGCGCCACGTCGCGGCGGGCGGCCGCGTGCCGCTCCGGACCGACCTCGCCGTACGCCGTGGTCCGCTGGCGCGGCGGCCGGCCGATGCCCAGCGGCATCGACTCGAGCTCCTGCACGCTCTTGCGCGACCCGTGCTGCGAACCGGCCATCCGGCTGATCGTCTCTTCCATGAGCGTGCCGCCCAGGTCGTTGACACCACCGCGCAGCAGCTGGCGGCAGCCCTCGACCCCGAGCTTGACCCACGAGCACTGGATGTTGTCGATCCGGCCGTGCAGCAGCAGTCGCGCCATGGCGTGCACTGCCCTGTTCTCCTGCACCGTCGGCCCCGGCCGGGCCAGCCCGGCCAGGTAGACCGGCGCGTTGTGGTGCACGAACGGCAGCGGCACGAACTCGGTGAACCCCCCTGTCCGCTCCTGCAGCCGGGCCAGCAGCCGCAGGTGGGCGACCCAGTGGACCGGGGTGTCCACATGCCCGTACATCATCGTCGAGGTCGATGGGATCCCCACCTCGTGGGCGGTCGTGACGACCTCGACCCAGAGCGCCGTCGGCAGCTTGCCCTTGGTCAGCACCCAGCGCACGTCGTCGTCGAGGATCTCGGCAGCCGTACCCGGGATGCTGTCGAGACCGCACTCCTTCGCGCGGACCAGCCAGTCCCGGATCGACAGCCCGGTGCGGGTCGCCCCGTTGACCACCTCCATGGGGCTGAAGGCGTGCACATGCATCTGCGGCGTGCGTCGCTTCACCTCGGCAGCGATGTCCCAGTAGGCCGAGCCGGGCAGGTCGGGGTGGATGCCACCCTGCATGCACACCTCGGTGGCGCCGACGTCCCAGGCCTCGACCGCGCGCTCCCCGACCTCGTCCAGGGACAGCGTGTAGGCGTCGGCGTCGGTACGCCGCTGGGCGAAGGCGCAGAACCGGCAGCCCGTGTAGCAGACGTTGGTGAAGTTGATGTTGCGGTTGACGACGTAGGTCACGTCGTCGCCCACGGTGTCCCGCCGTACGTCGTCGGCCACTGCGCACAGCGCCTCGAGCTCGGCCCCGGGCCGCGCGTCGAACAGCGTCAGGGCGTCGGCATCGGACATCGCGGCCGGGTCGGCCTCAGCATGCCGTAGCGCCGAGAGCACCGAGGGCCGGACCGAGGTCCCTTCGCGCGGTGCCGACACCGCGCTCCCCCGGTTGCGGGCCGCGTCGCTGACGACCAAGGACGCGAAGTCGCCGTAGACCTCGTCGAAGTCACCCCGACGGTCGGCGGCCCGGCCGGCGGTGTCGATGCTCGCGTGCAGGTCGGTGCGGCCGCTGCTGGCCAGGCCGGCCGGCTCCTGCCAGGGCCGCCCGACCGGGACGGCCCCCTCGACCGCGAGTCCGTCGGGTGCCATCAGCGCCCTGACGTGCGGCAGCACCCGCGGGTCCAACCACGGCTCACCCGCGAGGGCGTATGGCGGGTAGGCGGTCAGCCGCTCGCGCAGGGTGAACCCGGCAGCCGCGCTCGCTCTCGCCAGCACGTCCACCTGCGGCCACGGCCGCTCCGGGTTGACGTGGTCGGGGGTCAGCGGGCTGACCCCGCCCCAGTCGTCGACGCCGGCGGCCAGCATCAGCGCGAACTCCTCGCCCACCAGGTTGGGCGGCGCCTGCAGCCGGACCGCCGGACCGAGCACGAGCCGGGCCACCGCGAGAGTCGCGGCCAGCTCCTCCATCGACGGCTCGCCCTCGCCGCGCATCGCGGTGTCCGGCTTGGCCCGGAAGTTCTGGACGATCACTTCCTGGATCGCGCCGTACTGGCGGGCGGTCCGGCGGATGGCGAACAGCGCGTCCACCCGCTCGGCGTAGGTCTCCCCGATACCGATCAGGATGCCTGTCGTGAACGGGACGGCCGAGCGGCCGGCGTCCTCGAGCACGCGCAGCCGGACCGCCGGCTCCTTGTCGGGGCTGCCGAAGTGCGGGCCACCGGGCTCCGCCCAGAGCCGGGTGGCGGTCGTCTCCAGCATCATCCCCATGCTCGGCGCCACCGGCTTCAGCCGGGCGAAGTCCTGCCAGCTCAGGACACCCGGGTTCAGGTGCGGCAGCAGGCCGGTCTCCTCCAGCACGAGCACAGCCATCGCCCGGACGTAGTCGAGCGTCCCGTCGTACCCCCGTTCGTCGAGCCACTGCCGGGCGGCCGGCCAGCGGGCCTCGGGCCGGTCGCCGAGGGTGAACAGCGCCTCCTTGCAGCCGAGGGCGGCGCCGGCAGTGGCGATGGCCAGTACCTCCGCGGGCTCCAGGAAAGCGGCGGGCACCCGGTGCGGGGTGGTCGCGAACGTGCAGTAGTGGCAGCGGTCCCGGCACAGCCGGGTCAGCGGGACGAAGACCTTGCGGCTGTAGGTGACCACCGCCGGCCGACCGGCGGCCTCCAGCCCGGCGTCGCGCACGCGGGCCGCGCTGCCGCAGAGATCCGTCAGCTCCGGACCGCGCGCGTGCAGCAGGACGGTCGCCTCGACCGGGTCGAGCAGCGCGCCGTCGCGAGCCCGTCGCAGCGCCCGTCGCAGGGCGCTCGGCGACGGCGGGGGCGGCGGCGACCCGACGGAGGGGCTGACTGGCATGACAGCCAGCCTATGTCCGGGGTCGAGGTCGTACGGTGGGCGCTGTGATCGTGGTGCTGGCCGGCGGTGTCGGCGGGGCTCGCTTCCTTCGGGGTCTGCTCGCGGCCGTGGCAGCCGACACCGAGGTCGTGGTGATCGGCAACACCGGCGACGACATCACCCTGTTCGGGCTGCGCGTCTGCCCGGACCTGGACACCGTGCTCTACACCCTCGGCGGCGGCATCTCGGAGACCCAGGGCTGGGGCCGCACCGATGACACTTACGCGGTGATGTCGGAGCTGGCGGCGTACGGCGCGGAACCCGCCTGGTTCGGGCTGGGGGACAAGGACTTCGCCACCCACATCCTGCGGACGCAGATGCTCGCGGCCGGCGCCACGCTGACCGAGGTGACCGAGGTGCTGTGCCGCCGCTGGGAGCCGGGGGTGCGGCTGCTGCCGATGACGGACTCGCCGGTCGAGACCCACGTGGAGATCGACGACGGTGCGGGCGGCACCCGGCTGGTGCACTTCCAGGAGTGGTGGGTCGGGATGCATGCCGCGGTGCCCGCGCTCCGCGTCGCGGCGCTCGGTGTCGAGCGGGCGCGCCCGGCGCCCGGTGTGTTGGAGGCGATAGCGACGGCCGACGTGGTGCTGCTGCCGCCGTCCAACCCGGTGGTCAGCATCGGCACGATCCTCGCCGTACCGGGTATCCGGGAGGCGGTGGCGGGCACCCCGGCACCCGTCGTCGGGCTGTCCCCGATCATCAGCGGTGCGCCGGTGCGCGGGATGGCCGACAAGGTGCTTGCCGCGATCGGGGTGGCTACCGACGCTGCAGCCGTCGCCGCCCACTACGGCGCCCGGCCGGCCGGGCTGCTCGACGGCTGGCTCGTCGACAGCGAGGACAAGGAGCGGGTCGGCGAGGTCGAGGCGGCCGGGATCGCCTGCCGCGCGGTGCCGCTGCTGATGCGCGACCTCGAAGCGAGCGCCGAGATGGCTCGCGCCGCCCTCGCCATCGCTGACGAGGTCCGCCGTTGAGCGACCAGCCGGCGTCTCGCCTCGAGATCTGGGGCGTCGAGGGCATGCCCGAGGTCCGGCCCGGCGACGACCTGCCCGCGCTGGTGTGTGCCGCCGTTGGCGACACGCTGCGCGACGGCGACGTCCTGGTCGTCACCTCGAAGGTGGTGGCCAAGGCTGAGGGGCGGCTGGTCGCCACCCCCGCGGACGACGACGGCAGGGAGGCCGTCCGCCGGCAGGTGGTGGCCGAGGAGACGGTCCGGGTCGTCGCCGGCCGGGGGCGCACTCTGATCGTCGAGACCGCTCAGGGGTTCGTGCTGGCCAGCGCCGGTGTGGACACCAGCAACGTGGCCCGCACCGAGCTGGCGCTGCTGCCGGTCGACTCCGACGTCAGCGCCCGCGCGATTCGGCGGGCGGTGGCCGGCCGGCTCGGGGTCGAGGTGGCCGTGGTGGTCTCCGACACGTTCGGCCGCCCGTGGCGGCGCGGGCTCACCGACGTGGCAGTGGGCGTGGCCGGGATGGCGGCCCTGCGCGACTACAAGAGCAGGCGCGACGGGCACGGCAACGAGCTGGCGATGACCGAGGTGGCTGACGCCGACGAGGTCGCCGGCGCCGCCGAGCTGGTCATGGGCAAGCTGGCCGGCGTACCGCTGGCGGTGGTGCGCGGGCTCTCCGTCAGCGAGGACGGCGCCGGCGTGCGCTCGCTGCTGCGTCCTGCCGGTGAGGACATGTTCGCCCTGGGCACCGCTGAGGCACTGGCGGAGGGGCGGCGCTCGGCGGTGCCCGGCCGCCGGAGCATCCGCAGCTTCACCGACGAGCCGGTGGACCCCAGCGCGGTACGGAGGGCGGTCGCTGCGGCCATCACCGCACCCGCCCCGCACCACACCACGCCATGGCGGTTCGTCCTCGTGGAGAGCCCGGCCGCGCAGACTGCGCTTCTCGACGCGATGCTGGCGGCGTGGGTCGCCGACCTGCGGGCCGACGGTTTCGACGAGACGTCGATCGAACGCCGGACGGCCAGGGGCGGGCTGCTGAGAGGGGCGCCCTACCTCGTCGTGCCGTGCCTGGTGCGCGAGGGTGCCCACCCCTACCCCGACGAACGCCGAGCGACGGCCGAGGCGACCATGTTCGTGGTCGCGATGGGTGCCGGTGTGGAGAACCTCCTCGTCGCGCTCGCCGCCGAGGGGCTGGGGTCTTGCTGGGTGTCGAGCACGCTGTTCTGCGCCGATGTCGCCCGCCGGGTGCTCGCGCTGCCTGCTGAGTGGGAGCCGATGGGAGCCGTCGCGGTGGGGCATCCGGCGGAGCCCGCACCGGCCCGGGCCGCCCGAGTCCCGGACGAGTTCGTCGTTGTCCGCTGAGCCGTGACGCTCAGAACCGGCGCAGGTCCTGAGGGGAGTAGCGAGGGGCGAACCTGGGCTTGGCGACGGTCAGCTCGATCAGCCGGACAGCCCGGTAGCGGTGCGGCCGGTAGGGCGCCAGCAGCTCCAGCATCCCGTCGTCGTCGACCGGGCGGCCGGCCAGCGCCCACCCGACCAGCGCCGGCACGTGGAAGTCGCCCACCGAGACGGCGTCGCAGTCACCGAGCGCCCGCTGGGCCACCTCCGCGGCGGTCCACGCCCCCACCCCGGGTACGGCGGTGAGCCGGCGCAGCGCGTCGGCCGGCGACATCGCCGCTGCCTCCTCCAGCC
>JALYXH010000049.1 GCA_030947185.1 Actinomycetota bacterium
CCACCTCGCCGGCCGCCGAGTAAAATAAATAGGTGAGGTTGGACTTGCCGCCGGCGATCAGGCCGACCGAGCAGGACCGCCAGCGGTCGTCGGCAAGCGCCTGCGCCAGATAGGGGCCGACCGCTGCCGCGTCCGCCCCACGCGACACCGTGGTCTGCTCGCGGTCCACGTCGTCCTCCGGTGCGCCTCGCGTCTGTGTCGGCTGGCGGAGATCAACCTACCGTCGCTGCGGTCGTGCCAACCCGCAGCTCTAGGAGCGGTCCACCACCAGGCGGGCGATCCGCTCCCGATGCGCCGAGGCGTCGCCGAAGGCGTACTCGCCCCGCTTCGCCCGCTTGAAGAAGAAGTGCGCGTCGTGCTCCCACGTGTAGCCGATGCCGCCGTGGTACTGGATCATCGCGGCGGTGGCGTCGCGGGCGACGTCGGAGGCCTTCACCTTGGCCACGGACACCGCCACCGACGCGTCCGGCCGGCCTTCGTCGAGCGCGTGTGCGGCGTAGAGGACACCGTGCTCCGCCATCGTGATGGCGACGTGGAGGTCGGCCAGCGCGTGCTTGATGGCCTGGAAGGACCCCACCGGTACGCCGAACTGCACCCGCTCCTTGTCGTAGGCCACTGTCCGGGTCAGCGCCTCGCGGGCCACGCCGACCAGGTCGGCCGCGGTGAGGACCGTCGCGCGCTCCAGAACTGCCTCGAGTACGGCGGCGGACGAGGCCTCGAGCCGCTCGCCGGCGGCGGACTCCAATGTCACCGTGGAGAGCCGGGTGGTGCGGTCGAGCGGCGTCTGGGTCTCCAGGATCACGCCCGGGTCGGCCGGGTCCACGACGTAGAGGCCCACGTCGGGTCCGTCGGCAGCGGCGACGACGAGCAGGTCGGCCACGTTGGCGGCGTCCACCTGCGCCGCGGTCCCGGTCAGGGTCCCGCCGGTCGCCATGACCCCCACGCCGTCCGCGGACCAGGCGCCACCCGCCCGGCGTACGGCGAGGGCGAGCTTGAGCTCGCCGGCCGCGACCTGCGGGAGCAGCTTGGCCTGCTGGTCGGCCGAGCCGCCGAGCCGGATCGCCTCGGCCGCCATCAGCGTCGGCAGGTAGGGCCCGGGAACAGCACCGGCTCCCCAGCAGCGCGCGATGACGGTGGCGTCGAGCAGTCCCAGTCCGAGTCCGTCGTACTCCTCGGGGACGCAGACGGCGAGCCAGCCCTGCTCACCGACGGACTCCCACAGGGCGCTCGGGTCGGCGTCCCCCTCCAGGTCGTCGTACACGGCCCGGACCTGGTCGAGCCCGAACCGGTTGCGCAGGAAGGAGCGCACGGTGTCCTGCAGCGCTCGCTGCTCGTCGGTGAGGGCGAAGAACACGGCCGGCTCCTAGCGGGGGAGGCCGAGCACTCGCTCAGCCACGATCGTGCGCTGCACCTGGGACGAGCCGCCCCAGATGGTCTCCGAACGCGACCAGAGGAACTGCTCCTGCTGGGTGGAGATGTCCAGTCCCGGCCACGGGGTGGCCAGCTGGGAGGCCGGCCCGACGACGTCCATGAACGTCTCGCCGAGATCCTGGTGGGTCTCGCTCCAGTGCATCTTGGTCATCGATGCCTCGGCACCGAGGTCGCGGCCCTGCTCGACCTGGGTCAGCACGTGCAGCGAGTGCAGCTTGAGCAGCTCGAGGTCGACCACCGACTGGGCCAGCTTCTGGCGCAGCATCGGGTCCTCGGCAGCCGGCCGGCCGCCCCGCTCGACCGTGTGCGCGAGGTCCACCAGCTCGTCGAGCTCACGGCGGAACTCGGTGTAGTAGCCGATCGCGCTGGCACCGCGCTCGAAGGCGAGCAGCGCCATCGCCACCTTCCAGCCGTTGTCGATCTCGCCGACGACGTTCTCGACCGGCACGCGCACGTCGGTGAAGAACACCTCGCCGAACTCCGAGGCACCCGACATCTGCTTGAGCGGGCGGACCTCGACGCCGGGCGAGCGCATGTCGAGCAGCACGAACGTGATGCCGTGGTGCTTGGCCCCGTCGGCGTTGGTGCGCACCAGCGCGAACATCCAGTCGGCGTGGGTGGCGTTCGACGTCCAGACCTTCTGGCCGTTGATCACCAGTTCGTCGCCCTCGCGGACGGCACGGGTCTGCAGGGCGGCGAGGTCACTTCCGGCGCCGGGCTCGGAGAAGCCCTGGCACCAGATGACGTCGCAGCGCAGCAGGGGGCCGATGTGCCGCGACTTCTGCTCCTCGGTGCCGAAGACCATCAGGGTCGGTCCGAGGAAGGCGAGCCCGATCGAGTTGACCGAGCGGGGGGCCCGCGCCTTGGCCATCTCCTCGTCGTGGATGGCCTTCTGGGCCGGGGTGCCGCCGTAGCCGCCGTACTCCTTCGGCCACTGGATCCCGCCCCAGCCGGCGTCGGCCTTGCTCCGCTCCCAGTCGCGGCGGGTCTGGAACGCGGCATTGGCGTCCCCGGAGCGCGACCAGAGGGCGCCTTCGCGCATCTCCTCGGTCAGGCTGGTGTCGAGCCAGGCGCGGAAGTCACGACGGAACGCCTCGTCCGCCTCGCTGTGCCGCAGGTCCACGGGGGTGCTCCTCTGGCCGGGCTGGACGGCGCTGGAGGGGCGCCGAAACCGAATCCCGTTCTACCAGACGCCGCGGCGCGCGGCGCGCCCGGCTCACTCCCCGTGCCAGCGGTAGGCCGGATCTGTCGCGCCACGCTTGCACGTCACGGGGGCGCCGGTGGCGGTCTGCGCGTGCGCTCCGGGTGTGGTGCACGGGGCGCCGAGGCGCACGACCGGCCGGGCCCGGTAGGTGGGAGTGGCGGCCGTGGGCTGCCGGGTCGCCTGGGCGGACGGGGCGTCCGGCTCGACGGCCACCTGCACCGGCGCGGCCGTGCCGGCCGGGGTGGCGCTCGCGGTGGCGAGCACTGCCACGCCGTACTGCTGAGCGGCGGCGTACCAGTCCCTGCTGATCGCCTGCTGGGCGTCCTTGAGCGGCAGCTGCCCGCTGCAGACCAGCTCGTGCAACCGGTCGCCGAGCCGGGTCTTGCTCGGATAGCCGGCGCCACCTTCGTCGGGCTGCGGCCACAGGTTGCGGGGCGTGTCGTCGCCACCGAGCCCGACGGGGACGAGGTGGTCGATCGAGTAGCTGGGGGCCATGGCCGGGTAGGCGATGCCGTACATCGCGAACACGCCGGCCCGGACCGGCTCGGGGACCTCACCGGGGGATGCCGGTCTGGAGCAGATCTTGGCCGCGTCCAGCCCGCTGGTCGTCGAGCCGGGGGTGAGGTGCGGGTCCTGACGCGACGGGCCGCTGTTGCGTCCGGACAGAGCGGACCCGTTGCGAAGGTCACCCGCCGCCGGCGGCGCGACCGAGGGCACGACGGCGCCCTGCCCGGCATACGGCGCGGTGGCGTCGCGCCGCGACGAGCTGCCGCAGCCGGCCACCAGCAGGAGGGCGCCGATGAGAGCTGACAGGGTCAGCGCGCGCGCAGCCGGTCGGCGTCGCGGGGGCGTTCGGGAGCTCACAGCCGCCTCGGGGAAGGTGTGCACAAGCCTCTGTCTTGCACTGGTCTATCGCTCGGCGTCGCCTACCGCCCGCTTGACACGCCCTGGCCGCCTGCCGGGATCGGTCCGTCCCGGAACGAGCAGAGAGCAGGCGGCCCCGAGCGCCGCCACGGCGGCCGACACCACGAACGACAGGGCGAACGAGCCGGTGCGTTCAGCCAGCGCTCCGCCGAGCTGCGGCCCGACCACCTGCGCGACGCCGAAGAAGAGCGTCAAGGTGCCGAAGGCGGCGCCGAAAGCCTGGGTGCTGAGGTGCTCTCCCACGTGGGCGGCGATGACCGTCGGTAGCCCGCCCATGGCCAGCGCGAACACGACGGCGGCGACGGTCGCGGCGGGCTCGGCACCCAGTGGCACCAGCAACGCGCCGGCCGACATCAGCAGGTAGCCCAAGACGAGCGTCGGGCGGCGGCCGACCCGGTCGGAGAGGCGCCCGAGCAGCACCCCTGCCGGCACCAGGACCAATCCCACGACGGCGAAGATCGTCGATGCGTGGGTGAGCGAGAAGCCGGAGTCGCCTTCCAGCGCAGCCACGACGTAGTTCATGAAGATGGCCATCGACAGCCCATAGGTCGCGTAACCCAGCAGGAGCCCGGCCCACCCCGGCACTTCGCGCAGGACCGAGACTCGCACGTGACCGCCGGTCCGCTCGGTGGTCGGCGGGTTGAGCCAGCGCAGCACAGCGATGAGCACGACCACCGCTATAGCCGCCTCGACGGCCCAGACCTCTCGCCATGCCTGCTGGCCGAACACGTGGTGGACGACGCCCGCGAGCTGGCTGGCGAAGACCACGCCCACGCCGATGCCGGCACCGGCGACGCCGACCGCACTACCCCGGCGCGCCGGCGCGACGACCGAACCGGCCAGACCGGGAGCGGGCACCCAGACGAAGGCCCCACCCAGTCCGGTCAGCACCATGCCGGCGGCCAGCACGGGGATGCCGGGTGCGACGGCCAGTACGACGAGACCCCCCGCCGAGGCCGCGATGCCCCCGCGCATCAACGTCGCGGCGTCGTACCGGGTGGACGCGAGGCTGACCAGCGCGGTCCCGGCGAGGTAGGCAGCAACGTTGGCGGTGGCGAGCAGCCCGGCCAGGGCGTAGGAGTGCAGGACGTCGCGGTTGAGGGCTGGTAGGACCAGTGCGTAGCTGAACCGGCCGAACCCCTGGGCGACGCCCACGGCGAGCATGCTCAACAGCAGCACGCGACGGGTCGATGCTGGGCGGGCGCCGGGGGCTGCCCGGTCTGGCGCCGCTACCGTCGAGGACGCCATGCCTGAGGCCAACGCCGCGAGCGGAGCCCCCGATTCCGCGTCCGCGAGAGCCACGTCGTCCTCACCCGGCCGGAGACGGCGCTGACCGTCTCCTCGTTGAGCTCCATGTCGGGGTGGGCCACCGACGCCGGCCCTGCCGGGTCAGCTCTTGGCGCGCCGGCGTCGTACGACGGCCGGCACGGCTGCCAGCGCCAGCAGCACGACAGCCACCAGAGGCAGGAAGGCGCTGCCACCGGTGGCGGCCAGCGACCCCGAGCCGCCTCGGGCGTTTGCTGCCGAGCCACCGGGGCTGCCTGCGCCGCTCCCGGTCAGGGCGTCGGCTGCCGGTCGGCCTCGCGGCTCAGCCGGGGCAGGCGCGCAGTCACCGGCGGCCGGTGGCGGATAGGCGCCGACGCCGGTCTGGGGATCGGGGTAGTGCAGGCACTGGAGGTTGTTCGGGTCGGCAATCGGCACCTCGAAGACCGGCAACACAAAGTCTGGGTCCGTCACCAATGGCATGGATGGGTTCTGCAGGAACGCCGTGAGCTGGGCCTCGGCCGGCACCCGTCCGGCGAGCGTCGGGTCGGCCAGGAAGCCGTGCGGGTTGTTCCCGTTCGTGGGTGTCTTGTCGTTGCGGTAGTAGGTCACCCGGTCGAAAAGCCGCCCGGCGCGGTAAATGTTGCCTGCGGTGAAGTTGGGCACCGTCCCGTCGCCGAAGGCCGTCTGGAAGGCGACGGTCTTACCGGCTGTCTCGGTGGTGGTGCGCAGCCTCAGCAGCGGGGCGAAGGTCTCCGGGCTGCCTGAGCGTTCGAGCCAGTTCCCTTCGGCGAAGTACTGCTGCAGGGTGAGCGCGCCCGGGACCGGGGCGGTGACCCGCGGGTCGTTAGGCAGCGGGATCGACTCGGTGAACCCCTCCCTGCCAGGACCGCCGTTGAGCAGGTTGGGCCGGCTGCGGCCCAGCTGCGTCGCGAGCAGGTCCCGGAATCCCGAGAGCCGGGCGATGTCGATGATCGGTCCGCCCGGGACGTTGAGCAGACCGGCCTTCACGATCGGGTCGGTGCCCATAAGCATCGTTCCGTAGATGCCGCCGAAGGACAGCCCGTAATACTTGGTGTCGGTCGTGGACAGCGGGGCGGCGGCCAGCCCGCAGGAGGGGACAGTGGTGCCTGAGCGAACCGCGCGGACCAACGCCATGTTGTCGACGACGGTCTGGATGAGACCGTCCCGGGTCCCGACCAGCGCGTTGCGGGAGGGGGTGTTGCTAGGCGCGTTGCCGGTCGGTTGGACGCCCTCGGCCGCGGTGATCGTGCCGTCACCGTCGGTGTCG
>JALYXH010000050.1 GCA_030947185.1 Actinomycetota bacterium
TCGGCACCAACTACGCCCAGCTGCCGGTGAACGCGCCCAAGGCCCAGGTGAACACCTACTCGAAGGACGGGGCGATGCGTTACGCGTACAACACCCCGGACACGCCGGTGTACGCACCGAACTCCTACGACGGCCCGCACGCCGACACCACCTTCGATGACGGCAAGGGCTGGTCGGCGGCGGGCGACCAGGTCCACGCCCCCTACGTATCACACCCCGAGGACGACGACTGGGGCCAGCCGGGCAAGCTGGTGCGCGAGGTCATGGGCGACGCGGCGCGCGAGCGGCTGGTGAACAACATCGTCGGCCACGTCACCAACGGCGTGATGGAGCCGGTGCTGTCGCGGGTGTTCGAGTACTGGACCAACGTCGACGCCGAAGTCGGCAAGCGGGTCGAGGAGGGCGTCCGGTCAGCTCTGCCCGAGACCGAGCCGTCGACCGCGCTCGGGTCGGTGCCTGCCGGCTCCGAGGCGGCCAAGGTCTGATCTAGTCCACTGGCCGAACTTAGATCGTCTCCGTAAGGATTCGGTAGCCGTCGCGAGCCTGGTTGACCGTGATCAACCGCGTAGGTTGGCGCGAGTGACGACCACTCACCGGGTCGCTGAGGACGACTGGTCGGTGGTTCCCTCGACGGCGTTTTTCCGCTACGCGCCATGGTCCGCCTTGCTCGGCCTCGCTGCCGCGTTCGTGGTCGCGCTGCTCCGCGCGCCCCAGTTGTCGGCCGCCACCGGGCCGATGCAGCTGTCGACGTCCGGCGCAGGGTTCATCTTGTGGATTGCGCTGGGTGCCGTGCCCGGGGCCGTGATCGGGCTCCTCGGAGCGACCGCCCCGGCCGCTGCGGCCTCCCGCGGGATGTTCGTCGGCCTGTTGTGGTGGACGGCATGGGACCTCACGTTGGTGCCATTGCTCATCGGGGAGCGACCTCAGTGGGGAACCACAGCTGTCTCAGCAGCCTTTCCCGACCTTGTCGCCAGCTTTCTTCAAGGCGCATTGACCGGACTCCTGTGGGGGTTCGTCGTTCCGCACCTGCGTCGTCGCCACGCCCCGGCCGCACCGGCTGGGCCGATCAGCACTCCGCGCATCGTCGTGCTCGGCGGTGGCTTTGCCGGAGTGGCCGTGGCGCAGCGCTTCGAGCGATTGGGTCGCCACCGGTCCCGATGGGACGTGACGCTCGTGAGCGACAGCAACTTCCTGCTGTTCACGCCAATGCTGTCAGAGGTGGCGGGCGGAGCACTTCAGGCTCAACATGTGGGTGCCGCACTACGAGCCGTGTGTCCCCGCACCCGCTTCCTGCTCGGTCGGGTCGAGGGGGTTGATCTGGCGACGCGTCAGGTCAGGCTTGCCTCTCGCGACGTCCCGTTCGACCACCTCGTGATCGCGTTGGGGGCGGAGCCCGCCTCGCGCGGACTCCCTGGAATCAGCGAGCACTGCCTGACGCTGAAGTCGTTGCGCGACGCGGCTCGGGTCCGCGAGCACGTCTTGACGCAGCTCGAACGAGCCGACAGTGAACCAGCGGGAGATGAGCGCCGCCGGTTGCTGACCTTCGCCGTGGTCGGTGGCGGCTTCGCCGGTGTCGAGCTGGTCGCCGAGCTTCGAGACCTGGCCTACAGCACGTTGCGGTATTTTCCGACCCTCGACGGAGCCGAGTTGCGCTTCGTGCTCGTCCATGCCGGCGATCGCCTGCTGCCCGAACTCGGTCCAGAGCTCGCCGCCTTCGCATACCAGCAGCTCGCAGCTCCCGGCTTGGACATCCGGCTCGGCACTCGGGTGCGGGGCGCCACCGAGGACGCGTTGCTGCTCGAGAACGGCACCGACATCTCCACGCGGACCATGGTGTGGACGGCAGGCAATCAGCCGAACGCACTCGTGCGATCGCTGCCGGTCGAGCACGCCCGAGGTGGTTCGGTCGTCGTCGACTCGGCCCTGCGGGTGGTCGGAGTGGAAGGCGTGTGGGCGGCGGGTGACTGCGCTGCCGTCCCGGACGGCGCCGGCGGCCGCCAGCCCCCGACCGCCCAACACGCGCTGCGCGAAGGTCGTCAGCTGGCGGACAACCTGGCCGCTGTGATCGAGGGCCGAGAGCCACAACCGTTCCGGTTCAAGACGATCGGCATGCTGGCCGTGTTGGGGCACCGGACCGGCGTGGCGGAGTTTCGCGGCCGGCGATTCTCCGGCGTCTTGGCCTGGGCGCTGTGGCGGGTGATCTACCTGAGCAAGCTGCCGGGCCTCGAGAAACGGGTCCGGGTAGCGCTGGACTGGCTGATCGAGATCGGCTTCCCGCGCGACATCGTGCTCGCCCAAGAGGTTGTGGTCCCGTCGCCGCCGCCTGCTACCGCGGTGGCCGCCGCGGCCGGTGACCGTCGATGACGCGCTCGCTAGACCGGCTGACCCTCACCGCACCAATTGGCAGCGCGCTCTGGCGCGGAGCCCTGGCCGGTTGGGCCGGTGGCCTCGTATTCGCAATGGCGATGCTGAGGCTGGGGGGCATGCTCCCCACGATCGCCGGCCTCGCCGGCAGCGATGCCACCGGTGCCGGCCTCGCGGTGCACGCAGTGGCGTCTGTCCTGATCGGTGTGCTGTTCGCTCTGCTGGTCGGGGCACGGCGAAGTGGCCCGGGTGAGCTGATTTTCTGGGGGCTGGCCTACGGAGCCACCTGGTGGCTCCTCGGTGCGCTCACCCTCCTGCCGCTGCTCCGCGGGGATTCGGTTCACTGGGACCTCCCCGCCGTCCAAGCGGCCTACCCGTCACTGCTCGGCCACCTTGCCTACGGCGCCGTCGCCGCGGCGGTGCTCGTCTGCCTTGGCAACGCGGCCGATGTCGGGCGCCCAACCGTGGGAGCCAGGTCGCGCGGTGTCATCGCCGGCGCACTCGCCGCCACCTGGCTGCTCGTGGCCCTGGATTGGGCCGGCATGTCCGCAGCGGCGGGCGTGACCGGACCAGGTGTCATGCGCTGGATGTTGGCCCTCGGACTGGGAGGGCTGGCCGGCTTGACCTACGCAGTCCTGTACCCCCGGCCCCGCGGAGCGATCGGGCCGGGGCTCGTCCGTGGTCTGAGCTTCGGCTTCCTGGCCTGGGTGGCGCTACCCATGACCCTCGTCCCCGTGCTCGCCGGCAGTCAGCTGCCGTGGGGGCTCGAGGCGGCGCGGCTCCGCGCGCCCGCGCTGCCGGCGACGCTACTTGCCGGGGTGCTGTTCGTCGCCCTGTACCGCCTGTTCACGGGCCTGGTCGGGGTGGCCCTGGCCGACGACCCCCGCGAGCTGGCCGACGAGGGCGTCGGCACCCGGGCGCTGCGCGGCCTCGCGCGTGGGACCGCCGCGGGACTCGTCGGAGGTGCCCTGTTCACCGTCGTCGTTGTCCAGGTCGGCGATTTGGGGCGTATCGCGGGGCTCGTCGGCGGCGCGTCCACCGGCGTGGGGCTCACGGTCCATCTGTTCATCTCCGTTGTCTTGGGGGCCAGCTACGGCGTCGCGTTCCGGAAGGAGGGCAGTGACGGCGAGGCAGCGCTCGGCTGGGGGCTGTCCTACGGCCTGCTCTGGTGGCTGCTGGGCGGCCTCACTCTGCTGCCCGTTCTCCTCGGCCAACCTCCGGCCTGGAGCGCATCGGCGATCGCGGCCGCGTTCCCGTCGTTGATCGGGCATCTGGCTTATGGCGCCGGACTGGGGCTCACCCTCGCCTGGCTCGAGCGACGCTCGAACCCGTGGTGGACGGCCACGACGCCCGCCCGCGCCCGGCGCGCCCAGCTCGGCCACGCCCGCAGTGCGGCAACGGGTCCGGGGCTGTGGACGGTCTCCTCAGTTGTCGTATTGAGCATCCTGACTCTCACCGCAGGCGGGTGACCCCGCCGCGGCGCGAACGGGGGTCCGTACGCCCGGATCAGGCGCAAGGGAACAGGGCTACGGCCGCGCTGGCGGCGGCCCATTGTGCGGTGAACAGGCTACTGATGTGGTCGAGTGTGGGTCCGAGCGGTTCGAGTTCGGTGGTTACCAGGGCTTGCTGATCGGTCGCGGCGACCGGGTGCCAGTAGACGCCGTCGGCGGTGACTGTCACTTCGGGAACCAGGGTCTCGCGGGTGAGCTGGACGCCGCTTTCGGCGACGCCTTCCCTGGCGACGGGGCGGACGACCTGGTCGGATCGTGGGATGCCCAGATCGTCCAGAAACCCATGCAGTTGGGAGATGTCGTCGGGGGCTGGTGCGGCGATCGTGGCGGCGACACGGATCCGGAAGCCTTCCGCGCGCGCGATACGGATCCCTTCGACCGCCTTGGTCCAGCTGCCGGCGCCCCGGTGGGAGTCGTGGACCGGTGGTGTGGCCGAGTCCAGGCTGATCTGCAGGGCAAAGTTGTTGCGGGGCATCGCCTGCAGCGCGCGCAGCCGGCGTCCCTGGAACAGCATGCCGTTGGTCAGCAGGGTGGTCGGTAGCTGAGCTGCGCAATGGCCCACGATTTGGCCGATGTCGGCCAGCAGCATGGGCTCGCCGCCAGTCAGGTAGATCTCGCCGACCCCCCACTGCGCCCCCTGGGCGACCAGGCGCGCGATCCGCTCGGCGCCCAGCTCGCGCCGTGGCACCGTGGGCGCGGAGCCGACGCAGCAGTAGTCGCAGGCCAGGTTGCAGTGAAAGTTGGTGTAGAGCCACAGCCGCGCGCCCGGTAGCCGGTCGCGGCCGAGCGTCAGAGCCGGGTCAGGCGGGCGGCCGCGGCGCACCTCGACGGTGCCCACACCCGAGTCGTCAACCGTCGTACCGATGACGGTGTTGGCGGTGCGGTCGGCCCAGCGCTGCGCCACCTCGAGATCGGCACGGGATTGGATCGGTATCTGGGCAGAGTCACCGTCGGCTAGTGCACCGATTGAGCGGACCAGGTCCAGGATCACCATCGCGGGGCCACGCCCTGTTCCTGCACGGCGGCGAACAGTCCGGCGTAGCCGTCCAGCTGGGGTGCGACCCACTGGCGTAGGCCTTCCAGTTCCAGGATCCGGCGGTGGGCCGGCTCATCCCAGTCCATTGCGAGCAGCGTGGCCACCCATGGTTCGTAGCGCTCGGCCGGGAGCGCGTCCAGGGCGGTGAACATGCAATGGCAGTACTGCTCGGTCCGCCAGACTTCCTCCAATCCGCCGGGGATGAGATCCTCGCGGCCGATGCTGTCCCAGGTGGTGATGCCGATCGCCGCGACGTCGGCCTCGCCGGCCAGGACCGCGGCGACCGCGTCCAGTTCGCTGCGCCCGGTGTCGCCGTGCTTGCCGAGGTCGCTGTCGAAGCGGGTCAGGTGCAGTGACTCGGTGGCCACCCCCGCCCGGCCCAGGTAGTACAGGGGCAGGATCGCCGCCTGGGCGGAGTCCGCCGAGCCGAGGGCCAGCCGCTGCCCGGCCAGGCTGGCCGCTCCGGCCAGGCCGCTGCCGGGCCGGGCCACGAAGACCGTGGCGAATGTGGTGTCGGTGTCGCGCATCGCCAGCGCCCGACAACTTCCGTCGGTCTGCAGGACGGTGCGCACGTAGGCCAGGTTGGTGTTCCAGGCGATGTCGACGTGACCGGCGATCAGCGCCTGAACCTGGCGTCCGTAGTTGGAGAACAGGACGAAGTCCATCTCGGCCGCCGAGCCGCGGAAGTAGTCCCGCATGCCTTCCCAGATCGGCACCACATTCGGGGTGTAGGCCACCGCGCCGACCAGTAGCGGCTCGCCCATGCCGACGCCGGCCTAGAAGAGGGGCAGGCCGGCGACGGCCTTGCCGTAGAAGTCGTAGAGCACGTCGGCGGTGGGCGCCATGACCGCACCGGCCCGGGCGTCGCGAAACGCCCGCTCGATCGGCAGATGCTTGGAGAACGCCGCCCCGCCGCACACCCGCATCGCCGCCTCCGTGATCTGCAGAGCCGCGTCGTTGGCGGACGCCTTGACGCCCAGGACGTAGAGCATCGCATCCTCGGCGCCGGCGCTCACTCGGTCGGCGGCCCGGTCCAGGTAGGCCCGCTGCCCGGTAAGCATGATCCCCATGCGGGCGATCTGCGCGCGGATCGTCGGCAGCGCCGACAGCGCCTGGTCCTGATGCTCGAGGCGGGCCTGGCCGACATGGCCGACGGCGGCGTCGTAGGCCGCGGTCGCCAGCCCGAGGGACACCGCGGCATTGCCGAGGTTGAACCACGGCAGCACGGTCTGCATCATCAGCCCGAAGCCGGCTGCCGGGTCACCGAGACGGTACTCGACCGGAATAGCGGCGTCGACCCGCATCGGGGCCGAGGCATTGCCCCGCAACCCGAGCCCGCTCCAGGGCCCGGCCACGCTCATCCCCTCGGTATCACGGGGCACCGCGTACAGGTCGACCTCGCCTACAACGCCCGACGGCGCGCCGGTCGATATCACGTATACATCGGCGTGGCCCGCCGAGGTGACCCAGCTCTTGTCCGCGTAGATGGTAACGGTGTCCGCGTCGGCCTCGGCCGTCGATACCGGCGCCCAGAAATGGGACCGGGAGCCGCGCTCGCTGAACGCCAGTGTGCCCAGGG
>JALYXH010000084.1 GCA_030947185.1 Actinomycetota bacterium
GTCGCCTGACCGGTCCGGTTGGCACAAGCTCGCGTCACAGCGTCAGCACGTAGCCCATCAGCTCGACCCCCGGCTCGGGTGACCAGTCGTTGGCCGGCTCGCGCCGGAAGCCCAGCCGCCCGTAGACCCGGTGCGCCGCCCGCATGCCGGCCTGCGTGGACAGCAGCACCCGCGTGCAGCCGGCGGCTCGCGCCCGGTCCAGGCAGCTGCGCATCAGCGCCGTACCGACGCCTGAACCCCGGGCGCCGGGGGCGACGACGAGCATTCGCACCACAGCCTCACCGGCCACTGCCTGCTCCGCGTAGTCCCGGCCGCCGTGAGCCAGTGTGACGGCACCGTGTACGACGCCCGCCGGGTCGACCGCCACCAGGATGTCGGCCGCCCGGGCCCGGCCAGCTACGTCCCGCAGCACCTCGACGTAACCGCCTTCGGCGTACCCCTCGTCCACGTACACGTCGGCGGTCAGCGCGGCGACAGCGGCGTACTCGTCCGGGTTGACCAGGCGGATGGCGCACTCGACGGGGGTGACGGCATCGCCGACGGGGGAGGACACCACTCATGTCTACCTCGCGCCGCCGACGGCTACGCGTGCTGGTCCGCGACGTCGGCAGCGAGCTCCGCGGCCACGACATCCTGCTGTACGCCGCCGGCGTGACGTTCTACGGCGCGATCGCGGCAGTGCCACTCGTTGTCGTCACCGTCTACCTGACCGGAGCCCTGGTGGGTCAGGGGACCGTTCGCCACCTCGGCACCCTTCTCGCCGACCAGCTGCCGATGAACCTGGGGGCCGAGCGAGCGGCCCGGTCGGTGGTCGAGGCCACCACCCGGCTCCCGGTCTCCGCCGCGCTGGTGGCGCTGCTTCCGGCGTCGCTGTACTCCGAGGGTCTGGTCCGCGCCTTCGACCGGCTCTCGGTGGCGCCGGACTCGAGGCTCTCCCGCGGCCTGCGGGGCCGGCTCAAGTCGCTCCCGCTCTACGCGCTCGCCCCCGTGCTGCTGCTCGTGATCCTCATCGCCACCACCTGGATCCAGGGCTCGGTCGGCGGCGGCACGGGCGGTCGGCTGCTCGGGGTGTACCTCGCCTTCCTGACTGCCTGGGGCGCGTTCACCGCGCTGCTCTTCGGTGCGTACCGCTTCCTCTCACCGGAGCGGCTCGGCGGCCGCGCGGTGCTGTGGGGCGCCGCCGCCACCGGCTCGATGCTGGCCGGCATGCTGCTCGGGTTCGTCCTGTTCCTGGGCATCCGCGTCGACATCGGCACGGCGTACGGCGGGTTCGTCACGGTGGCCGCCGTGGCCGTGGTCGGGGGCTGGGCCTACCTGCTCCACGTGGTCCTGCTCACCGGCTACCTGCTGACGCGTCGGCTGGCCGCCAGGGCCGGCCATCCGACCGGCCCGGCCGTCCTCGACGTCCCGATGCCGACGCCGGTCGGGACCGGCTGAGCAGAGGCCCGCGCCCGGATATCGGCGCCCGCCGCGGGCAGGGCAGCAGGACGCTCGTCTTCTTCTCCAACCGTCTGGGCTGCCTGGGCAGCCTGCTGCTCTCCGCCGTCATCACCGTCGTACTGGTGCTGCTGCTGCGGCACCAGGCGCGCGGCGGCACTGAGCCGGGACAGCCCGCGCGTCAGGCTGCCCCGATCGGCTCGGGCAGCCGCGGCACGGCAATCGCCTCGTAGTCGTCCTCGGTGGTCTGGTCCACGCCGGCCGACACGTTGGCCGCCCGCAGCACCAGCGTGCCGACGACGGCGACCACCACGTTCAGGGCGAACGCGATCACCGCGATGTAGGCGCGGAAGTTGAGCCCGACGTAGTGCCAGACGAACACCGACCCGGCGAACGGGCGATGGGTGGTGGGGTTCTTGATGCTCAGGCCCATGAGGATGCCGCTGAGGATGCCGGCCGCCCAGCCGGCCAGCAGCGCCCAGCGGTGGAACCACCGGGTGTAGAGGCCGAACACGATCGCCGGGAAGGTCTGCAGGATCAGCACCCCGCCGAGCAGCTGGAAGTCCAGGGCGTACTGCAGGTCGAGGCCGAGGACGAAGACCAGCGCCCCTAGCTTGACCACGAGCGACACCAGCTTGGCAACCTTCGCCTCCTCCGCCGGCGTCGGACTGGACCGGAACAGGTTCCAGATGTTGCGGGTGAACAGGTTGGCCGCGGCGATCGACATGATCGCTGCGGGCACCAGCGCCCCGATCGCGATCGCCCCGAACGCCACCCCGCGGAACCACGAGGGGAACATCATCTTGAACAGCAGCGGCACCGCGAGGTTGGCCTTGAGGCCGGTCGTGGGCACGACCACCTTGGCCGCGATTGCCATCAGCCCGAGCAGTGCGATCAGCCCGAGCAGGAACGAGTACGCCGGCAGGATCGCTGCGTTGCGGCGTACGACGTTGCGGTTGCGGGTGGCGAGCACCGCGGTGATCGAGTGCGGGTACATGAACAGCGCCAGGGCCGAGCCCAGGGCGAGGGTGGCGTAGGTGGCGTAGCCGGCCGGCTTGGTGATAAGGGTTGCGTTGGCTGCCTTCGGCTTCTTGGCCAGAGCCGCGTCGGCCGCGGTGAAGATCTTGTGGAAGCCGCCCAGCTTGTAGGGGATGTAGATGACGGCGACGATGATCACCAGGTAGATCAGGCCGTCCTTGACGAACGCGATCAGTGCCGGCGCCCGCAGGCCGCTGGTGTAGGTGTAGGCCGCCAGGATCACGAAGGCGATGATCAGCGGCAGGTCCTTGGCGAAGCCACTGCCCTTCACCCCCATCACGTCGAGGACTGCTTGGATGCCGACCAGCTGCAGCGCGATGTAGGGCATCGTCGCGACGATCCCGGTCACCGCGACCGCGAGGGCGAGTGCCTTCGAGTCGAACCGGCCGGCCACGAAGTCGGCAGGGGTGACGTAGCCGTGCCGGTGCGCCACCGACCACAGCCTGGGCATGATCACGAACACCAGCGGATAGACGATGATCGTGTAGGGGACGGCGAAGAAGCCGAGCGCACCGGCGCCGTAGACCAGCGCGGGCACCGCGATGAACGTGTACGCCGTGTAGAGGTCCCCGCCGAGCAGGAACCAGGTCACGAAGGTCCCGAACCCTCGGCCGCCGAGCCCCCACTCGTCGAGGTTCGCCAGCCCGTCGCCGCGCCGCCACCGGACGGCGAGGAAGCCCATCACCGTGACGATCAGGAACAGGATCGTGAAGATGACCAGTGCGGTCCAGTCGACGCCGGTGGACTTCATCGCCGGCCCCCGTCGCGGTCGTGGGCTCCCGGCTCGCCGCTCGCCGGCTCGTCGGAGGTTGTCGTCAGCACGTAGACGACGGCGGTGAGCACCGCGCTGATCAGGATCCAGAGGAACTGGTACCAGTAGAAGAACGGGAAGCCGAACAGCTGCGGCTCCCTCTTCGCGTAGAAGGGCAACCACAGCAGTCCGATGTACGGCGCGATCAATGCGACGTACCAGACCCGGTTGACGGGACGCTTGGTCCGGGTGGCGGGGTCGATGCCGCCGCTGTCCCGGCGACCGGCCGGTGATGTTGTTGCCACGCGAGCCTCCGCGAACGAGGGGCCGGGCGCCCGAGGGGTGGCGCCCGGGGGTGTGCGTGGCTGATCCAATACGCATCCGGGAGCTGTGTCGAGGCCGGTCAGCAGCGTGTCCGTGTCGACCGGACGCCGCGATCTAGGCTCGTGCGGTGTCCACGCTGAGCGACCTGGTGAGCGCCCGTACCGAGCTCGATGCGGCCGACATCGACTGGCTGCAGCTGCTCGTGGCGGAGTGGCAGCTGCTCGCCGACCTGTCCTTCGCCGACCTGCTGCTCTACGTCCGGCTGCGGGACGACGACGCCTTCCTCACCGTGGCACAGATGCGGCCGACCACCGGACCGACCGGATATCTCGACGACCGGGTCGGCAGCGTGGTGCCGGCGACCGAGCGAGCCATCCTGGAGCGCGCCTGGCAGGAGGGCCGGATCTGCCGCGACGACGAGTCGCGGTGGGCCTCGGGCGACGTCGTCCGGGAGGAGGCGGTGCCGGTCCGTCGCGGCAGGCGCGTGCTCGCCGTGGTGGCGCTCAGCACCAACCTGGCCGCGGCCCGGGTCCCCAGCCCGCTCGAGCTGGCCTATCTGGCGAGCGCGGCCGACCTGGCGATGATGATCAGCCAGGGCCGGTTCCCGTTCCCGGGTGCCAGTGCAGACCTCACGGCCGGCGCCCGAGTCGGTGACGGACTCCTGCGCCTGGACGCGGTCGGCCGGGTCACCTACGCCAGCCCGAACGCCCTCTCGGCGTACCGCCGGCTCGGGTCCAGCGGGAACCTCGTCGGCTCACGGCTGGACCGGCTGACCGCGGCGCTGTCGGCCGGCGGCCGCGTGCTCGACGACCCGGGAGTGGCCGGCGTGCTGAGCAGCGGCGTCCCGTCGGAGTCCGAGATCGAGTCGGCCGGGACTGTCGTGCTCCGGCGGGCGATCCCTCTGCTACCGGGCGGCCAGGTGCTCGGCGCGCTGGTGCTGGTGCGCGACGTCACCGAGCTGCGCCGCCGCGACCGCGCGCTGGTCAGCAAGGACGCCACCATCCGGGAGATCCACCACCGGGTGAAGAACAACCTGCAGACGGTCGCAGCGCTGCTTCGGCTGCAGGCCCGGCGGCTGTCGGCGCCGGAGGGCCGGGCTGCGCTGGAGGAGTCGGTACGCCGGGTCGCGTCGATCGCGCTGGTGCACGAGACGCTCTCGTTGACGCTCGAGGAGACCGTCGAGTTCGACACCATCGCCGACCGGGTGAGTGCGATGGTCGCCGAGATGACGGCGCCGGGTACGCCGGTGGTCATGCGCCGTACCGGGTCCTTCGGCGTGCTGCCGGCAGAGGTGGCGACGCCGCTGGCCATGGTGTTGACGGAGCTGCTGCAGAACGCCGTCGAGCACGCCTTCGCCGACCGCGGTGGGACTCTGGAGGTGCTGTCCAGCCGCGGCGAACGCGGCCCCGACGGCACCCGCCTCGACGTCGTCGTGGTTGATGACGGCGCCGGGCTGGCGCCGGACTTCTCGCTGGAGGACTCGTCCCGGCTGGGCCTGCAGATCGTCCGGACTCTCGTCGTGGGCGAGCTAGGTGGAGCGCTGTCGCTGGCGGCGCGGCCGGAGGGTGGTACGTCCGTTCACGTCCACATCCCGCTCAGCGGATGAGGCTGAGAGGGCGCAGGCCGTGGTTGACGCCAGGGTCCTGACTGGTGGCACCGGACAGGTGCCGGAACGCGACAAGGCCCGCCGCCGCCAGCGCCAGCACGACGACGGCTGCGGCCAGCCGGAACCGCCACCGGGACACCCAGCGCGGTGCCGGCTCGCGGCCGACCAGTGCGGGGCGGACGTAGTCCTCAGAGCTCACGTGCGGGTGCAGACGGAGAAGGGACGTGGCCGAGGACTCAGGCAGTCCTGGCTCGGGCCCGGGCACCGCGGCGCTTCAGTGCGCGGCGCTCGTCCTCGCTCAGGCCACCCCAGACACCGGCATCCTGGCCGGTCTCCAGTGCCCAGGCGAGACACTCGGCGGTGACCGAGCAACGCCGGCACACGGCCTTCGCCTCGTCCACCTGCTGGGCGGCCGGACCGGTGGTGCCGATCGGGAAGAACAGCTCCGGGTCCTCGTCACGACAGAGCGCGCGGTGACGCCAGTCCATGTGGTCCAACTCCCTCGGGTCAGGTTTTCCGACCAACTCGCGCCGCGGTCGGATGCGTGACCGCGCCCCGAGGTCGGGGCTCAGGCCGTGCGCACGATCCGCGGCTTGTGAATTCGTTCACGAAGTGGCCGGACGATGCAGGTCACCGCGCTTGCCCGGCGGCGTCCTCGGTGCAGTTGTCTTGATGATGAACGTACGACCGGGGACTAGTGGTGGTCTAGTCCCTGTTACCTATCTACCTTCGCATCCGGAGTAGCCGCTGGCAAGCACTCAGCAAGCACTCTCTGGGGCAAAACGTCGGTTTCGAGGGTAACCCTCGTCACACCACGACCCGCAGGGCGTCCGGTACGGCGGTGAAGGTGACGGTCTCGCGCTCCCCGAGGTAGTCGCCGTCGACCTGCAGGGCCAGCGGCCGGTCCGCCCGCAGGGTGAACCGAGGGACGTCGTGCAGGTAGAACAGGCTCCGCGGCGAGTCGGGCGGCCGGCCGTTGAACATCTGCGCGACGAGGCGGAGCGCGGTCGCCGTACGCAGTCGCCTCGGCGCGAACAGGTCCAGCCCGCTGTCGAAAGAGGCCTCCGGGGTGGGCCGGACCGGCCGGTTCCCGAGATAGGTCCAGGGGTCGGTGTTGGCGACGATGCCGAGGTACAGGCCGGCTTGCGCGGGCTGGTCCGGGCTCTCGAAGGTGATCGCCGGCTCGCGGCGGTCGGCGGCGCCGAAGAAGTGGGAGACCGCCGATCGGACGTAGAGCGCGCCGGTCGCCCGCCTCCCTGCCCGGCGCCTGCGCTCGACGACACGGACCACCTCGGCGTCGAGGCCGAAGCCGGCGCAGAAGGTGAACCACCGCTCGTCGGCGCGTCCCAGCCCGACGCTGCGCCTGCTCTCGGTGCGCAGGGCGTCGAGAATCAGCCCGGTTGCCTCGACCGGCGACGGAGGGAGGCCGAGAGTCCGCGCGAACACGTTGGCGCTGCCGGCCGGCACCACGGCGAGCGCAGGCAGCGAAGGTTCCGGTCCCGAGCTGAGCAGCCCGTTGACCACCTCGTTCACCGTGCCGTCGCCGCCGAGCGCGATGACGAGGTCCAGCCCGTCCCGTACCGCCTGGTGCGCCAGGTCGTGGGCATGCCCCCGGCGCGACGTCTCGGCCACGTCGACCTTCAGGTCGCTGGCGAGCGCGCGGATGAGGACGTCACGGGTCCGCCGTGTGGTGGCCGTCGCCTTCGGGTTGACGACGAGCAGCGCACGCATCGCCTGAGTCTACCGGTGCGGCTAGGGTGCCCGCCGTGCCTGTCGGGGAAGCCAGCAGCGGTCGGTCGCCGGCGCTGCGTGCCGCGTCCGCGGTAGTGGCGGTGGAAGGGGCAGGGCTGGTTGGGCTCGCGCTCTGGTACGCCGGGAAGTCGCTGGTGGACCGGCCCGACAGCCTCGCCAGGGCCCTGCTCGCGGCGCTGATGGCGCTGGCCGGGGGGCTGGCGCTGCTCGGCCTGGCCCGCGCGCTGGTCCGGGCCCGCCGCTGGGCCAGGACCCCGGTGGTCGTCCTGGAGCTGCTGACTCTGCCGGTCGGCGTCGGGCTGCTGCAGGGCCACCTGCCCGGCTACGGCGGTCCTGTCGTGGCGGCCGGCGTGGCGGCGTTGGTGCTGCTGGCCACCCCGGGCGCGAGGGAGCCGTTCGCCGACCGGTGAGGTTGCCGGTGGAGCGCTACTCGTCGACGAGGAGCCCTTCGCGCAGCTGCGCAAGGGTGCGCGCGAGCAGCCGGGACACGTGCATCTGGGAGATGCCGAGCTCGCCCGCGATCTGTGACTGGGTCATGTTGCCGAAGAAGCGCAGCATCAGGATCTTCTTCTCGCGGGCGGGCAACCGCTCGAGGAGGGGCTTGAGCGACTCGCGGTACTCCACGCCCTCCAGGGAGTCGTCCATGACGCCGAGGGAGTCCGCCACCGCCGGTGAGTCGTCGTCGCCACCGTCGGGGGCGTCCAGCGACACCGCGGAGTAGGCGTTCGCCGACTCCAGCCCCTCGAGCACCTCCTCTTCGCTCATGCCCAGGTGACCGGCGAGCTCGCTGACCGTCGGCGAGCGCCCGTTGCGCTGGGACAGCTCGCTGGTGGCCTTGGTCAGCGCGAGCTTGAGCTCCTGCAGCCGGCGTGGGACGCGGATGGCCCAGCCCTTGTCCCGGAAGTGCCGCTTGATCTCTCCGACGACGGTCGGGGTCGCGTAGGTCGAGAACTCGACGCCGCGCTCGAGGTCGAAGCGGTCGACGGACTTGATCAGCCCGATGGTGGCCACCTGCACGAGGTCGTCGAGCGGCTCTCCCCGGTTGCGGAAGCGGCGAGCCAGGTACTCGACCAGCGGCAGGTGCATCTCGACCAGCTCGTCGCGAATGCGACTGCGCCGGGCATCCTCCTTGTCCATCTGCGCCAGCTGGGCGAACAGCTCCCGGGCCCGGGCCCGGTCGTGCGCGGTGCGCTCGCTGCGGGTCAGGTCGGCGACCGCAGCGACGGCGTCGGCGTCCAGGGCGATGGCCGGGTCGGTGTTGGCGCTCAGGTCAGGGCCGGCTTCGGCAGCGCGCTCCTCGTCGGGGCCGCGCGAGGGTTGGGTAGGGAGAACCGGGCCGTCCGCCCGGTCGACCCCGGGGCCTCCGTCAGCGTTGGTCCGTGCCACGTTCGCCATCAGGCGTTCCCGCCGAGCGCGCCGTCCGTAGCCCGGCGCTTCTGCAGCTCGATCGTCACCCGGTTCTCGAGATCGACGCGGCTGTCGACGTCACCGGCCAGCGCCGAGAGGACGGTCCAGGCGAAGGTGTCCCTCGACGGCTCCACGCCATCGAGGGTGGTCACGCTCACCGCCACCCGGATCGAGTCACTGGTCAGCTCGAACTCGCACTCGAGGTCGGCGCCCGGCAGCGCGGTGCTCAGCAGCATGGCGCAGGCCTCGTCCACCGCGATCCGAAGGTCCTCGATCTCGTCGAGGGTGAAGTCGAGGCGCGCAGCCAGTCCCGCGGTGGCCGTCCTGAGCACGGAGAGATAGGCGCCGGCAGCGGGCAGGCGGATGGCGACAATGTCGCGGGCCGCCCCCGAGAGGACGGCGCCGCCACCGGACTCGGCGGTGCGGTCGATCACGTCACCTCCGCGTGCGGGTCAGGGGAGCGCCGTCGGCGGTCGGCCGCGTAGCCGGCGCACGATGCGCTGTCGCCATGGCCTGGGACCGCACAAACGTACCCGACTCGGCGGGCGCCGTGCGGCCACCCGCCGACGCCGCATCGGAGGACCGCCGTTCGGGCGACAGGGGAGCCCGAGCCTGGCACAGTTGCCCGGCGCCCGGGTCGACACCGGGCCGGCAGGAGGCGCGCGTGCGAGCGAGCAGACGGACCGTGCTGCAGGTCGGCCTGGCCGGGGCGACGGCCGCCGCCGTGGCCGGTCTCGATGTGTTCCCGGCCCGCCGAGCGCGGGCCGGCAGCGATCCGGCGGCACCGGAGCACACCACGCTGGCCGGCACCCTGCTCCGTGGTGCGCCCGGGGCGAAGGGGTACGTGCGGATCGTCGGCGGGACCGCCGAGCCGACGCTGGCCCGGACCGACCTCGGGACGGCACCCCAGCCGGGGCGGGCCGGCCGGCGCTCCCCGCTGCTGGCCTTCGCCCAGCTCACGGACATCCACGTGGTGGACGCCCAGTCGCCGGCGCGGGTGGAGTACCTCGACCGGTACGCCGACGGGTCGACGGCTGCGCTGTCGCTGTTCTCGGCCGCCTACCGGCCCCAGGAGATGCTGACCGGCCAGATCGCCGAGTCGGTGGTGAGCGCGGTCAACCGGGTAGGGGTCGGCCCCGTCACCGGGCTCGCGCTGAGCTTCGCGATCGCCACCGGCGACAACGTGGACAACTGCCAGCACAACGAGCTGCGCTGGTACATCGACCTCCTCGACGGCGGGAAGCAGGTGCGGGTCGACTCCGGTGACCTGAGCAAGTGGGAGGGCGTGCACGACCAGGACCCGACGTACTACGACCCGCACTACTGGCACCCCGGGGGGACGCCGCCGGGGGCGCTCGACCCCACGACAGACCAGGGCCGGGGCACCTACGGCTTTCCCACGGTGTCGACCCTGCTGGACGACTGCCGCCGGCCCTTCCAGGCAACCGGGCTGACCGTGCCGTGGATGACGGCGTACGGAAACCACGACGGGCTGGTGCAGGGCAACTTCCCGCCGTCGTTCCCGGTGCCGGGCACGTTCACGGGCGTGGCGACCGGAGGCACGAAGGTGGTCTCGCTCGGCCCGTCGCAGGACTCCGCCGCAGCAGCCCTGGCCGCCGGCAACCCCGGGCTGTTCCTGACCGCACTGGGCGGAGCGCCGGTGCGGCCGGTCTCCAAGGACAGCGACCGCCGCATCGTGTCCCGGCTCGAGACGATCGCCGAGCACTTCACCACGAGCGGCCGCCCGGTCGGCCACGGCTTCACCCCGGCCAACCTCGGGTCGGGGACGGCGTACTACACCTTCGACGCCGGCCTGGTCCACGGCATCGTGCTGGACACCGTCAATCCCAACGGGGAGTCCGACGGCTCGATCGACCAGCCGCAGTTCGACTGGCTGACCCGGGAGCTCGCGGCACACAGCAGGTCCGCGGGGGGCACCGACCGGCTCCTGGTCATCTTCAGCCACCACACCATCGACACCATGACCAACACCCAGACCGCCTCCGGCGTCGACCCGACACCCCGGCGCGGCGGGGCCGACGTCCGCGACCTGCTCCTGCGCTTCCCCAACGTCGTGCTCTGGGTCAACGGGCACACCCACCGCAACCAGGTGCTCGCCCACCGACGACCCGCGCCGGCCGCAGCCGGCGGCTTCTGGGAGCTCAACACCGCCGCCCACATCGACTGGCCGGTGCAGGCCCGGCTGGTCGAGCTCGTCGACAACAGGGACGGCACGCTGTCGATCTTCGGCACGATCGTCGACGCGGCGGCACCGGCGGCCGCGTCCTACACCGGCCTGGACTCGCCGGCGAAGCTGGCCGCGCTGGCGCGCGAGCTGGCAGCCAACGACTGGCAGGAGCGGCACGCCGTGGTGGACGGGGTCGACGGGCGGCGAGGCCGCGTGGAGGACCGCAACGTCGAGCTGCTCGTCGCCGCCCCCTTCGACCTGCAGGCGAGCCAGTCGCACAGCGGCTCGGGCACCGTGCCGGCCCCGCCGGCTGCGAGCCCGGCGCCCCCGCCGGGGAGGTCGCTGGCCGCCACGGGCGGCCTGACGGCGCAAGGTGCCGTGGCGGTCGGCCTGACGGCCGCCGCCGCCGCCGCAGCAGTGGCGGGTCGACGACTTCGGGGCGACCCGACGTAGCCGGTCAGCCCTCCTTCCGCCCGTGGCAGAAGCCCGCCTCAGGATGCGGGCCCGCGGTTCCGATGAACAGGCATGGGTCTGCAGGCGCCGGCGGCGACACACCCCCCTGTCGTGCTGGCCTCGGTCAACCTGCGACAGCTGGCGTCGGTGCCGGATCCGCGCCGGCGGTGGTGGCTGGTCCTACCGCTGACCTGCGCCGTGACGGCGGTCGGCCTGTTCGGCTACCAGCGTCACGCGGCCCCGGCAGCTGCCGCCTCCCGCGCAGAACGCAGTGCCGCCGGGGTCGTGTCGTCCTTCCTGGACGCGACGGGCCGCCATGACCAGCCGGCGGTCGACGCTCTGCTGTGCAGGGAGTTCCGCAACAACCCGCCGGCAGTGGGCGAGGTAGCCGTCGTCCCGAACACGCCGGTGCGTGGCCATGAGCTGGTCGCTGCCCACGTCTACACCGGGGCCAGCGGCGGAGCGCGGGCGAACAGCTCGGCCTGGGTGAAGGAACGGCTCACCCTCGCGGACGGAACAGCATCGGTGCGCACCTACCAGCTGGTCGTCGACGACGCGTCCTGGCGCGTCTGCGGCCTGCGCTGACGAGCGCTCAGCCGTACGCCAGCGCGGACAGCTCGGTGCCGGTCAGTCGCCAGACGGTCCACTCGTCCATCGGCTGCGCGCCGACGCTGCGGTAGAACCCGTGCGCAGGCGTGTTCCAGTCCAGCACCGACCACTCCAGCCGCCCGTAGCCGTGCTCGGCGCACTCCTGCGCGAGCGCCTGCAGCAGTCCCTTGCCGAGCCCCCTGCCGCGGGCCGACGGGGTGACGAACAGGTCCTCCAGGTAGACACCCGGCCGGCCGAGCCAGGTCGAGAAGCTGCGGAACCACAGTGCCAGGCCGACCACCTCGGTGGCGTCGACCGCGACGTGGGCGTACGCCGCGGGGGCGGCTCCGAACAGGGCAGTCTCCAGCGCCTCGTCGGTCACCTGCACCTGCTCGGGCGCCCGCTCGTACGCCGCCAGCTCGTGAATCAGCGCAACCATCGCCGGGACGTCGGCCGGCCGGGCCCGGCGTACCTGCTGGCCGCTCATGACTGGACGGCCGGGTTGGGCAGGTTCCACTGCCGGATCACCGCCCGTTCGTGCTCGAAGCCCAGGACGCAGACCGCCGCCGTGTCCAGCGCCAGCAGCGACCCCGACGCCGCCGGCAGGTCGACCCAGCGGGCCCCGGTCACCCGGAGCGAGTGCCCGTGCGCAACCAGCGCGACGTCGCCGTCCCCGAGCGCGGCGCGGGCCCGCGCGAGGACCCGGTCCAGCCGTTCCCCCACGTCGCCGGCCTGCTCACCCGCCATGGTGGCCCCCGGCGGTACGCCGTCGGTCCAGAGGTTCCAGCCGGGCCGCTCCCGGCGGATCTCGGCGGTCGTCCGGCCCTCGTAGCCGCCGTAGTCCCACTCCTGCAGGTCCGGCTCGGGCTCAGGGTGCGGAAGCCCGGCCAGCTCGGCAGTGCGCCAGGCCCGCGCGAGTGGGCTCACCAGCACCAGCGCGAAGCGACGGCCTTCGAGCATCGGACGCAGCGCCCGGGCCTGCTGCTCGCCGTGCGGGGTCAGGGCGATGTCGGTGCGCCCGGTGTGCTGACCGCTGCGGCTCCACTCGGTCTCTCCGTGGCGGACCAGCACCACCTCGCCCATCGAGCGACCCTCCGTCGGTCGGGAGTGACAGCGGTCGGAAGTGACAGCCGTCGGGAATGACTGTGTCGGGAAATGACTGTGTCGGGAAATGACGGTGTCGGGAAATGACGGTGTCGGGAAATGACGGTCGTCGGGAATGACACGAGGCCGGCCCCGTTCAGGGACCGGCCTCGGCGATGCTGCGGCCGCTCAGGCCTTCTTGGTCTCCCAGAAGATCTTGTCGATCTCGGCGATCTGGTCGAGCAGCTTCTGCGCGTCGGCCGGGTCGAGGGAGCCCTTGGCGCCGGCGGCGCCGGCCTGCTTGGTGGCGTCCCAGAAGAGCTGGTGCAGCTGCGGGTACTTCTCCAGGTGCGGCGGCTTGAAGTAGTCGGTCCACAGCACCCACAGGTGGTGCTTGACGAGCTCGGCCCGCTGCTCCTTGATCTGGACGGCGCGGGTGCGGAAGACCGGGTCCTCGTTGCCCTGGTACTTCTCCATGATCCCCTTGATCGACTCAGCCTCGATCCGGGCCTGGGCGGGGTCGTACACGCCGCAGGGCAGGTCACAGTGGGCGTACACGGTCGTGCGGGGAGTCAGCAGGCGGCGTAGCGCGAGCATGGGCGATCCTCTCCAACGGGGTTCGATGGTCGTGCAGATGCGGCTGCGATCGACACTACCCCCGGCGCCGAGGCCGGGCAGTCGGAGCATGGAGGAGGCGAATGACCCGGCGCTGGTTCCTGGTCACCGTCGCCGGCGCCTCGATGCAACCGACGCTGCACCCGGGTGACGTCCTCGTCGTACGCCGGAGCGCGACGGTGCGCGCCGGCGACGTCGTGGTGGCGAGCTTTCTCGCCCGCCCCGGCCGGCTCGTGGTCAAGCGCGCGATGCGGCAGCTGGCCGACGGCAACTGGGAGCTCGCCGGCGACAACGCGGCGGCGAGCCAGGGCAGCGAGAGCTTCGGCCCGGTCCCGCCGCAGGATGTGCTCGGGCGGGCGGTGTGGCGGTGGTGGCCGGTCCGCGCCGCGGGCCCGGTCCGCCGCCGCCCCCCTCAGGTGTAGGTGCCCACCTTGCGCAGTCGGTCGTAGAACGCCTGGCACTCGTCGTACGTCGGGAGCACTCCGCTGGCGGCCGCCTCCGCCAGCGTCGGCGCGGCCCGGTCCTTGTCCGACAGCACCGCCTCGACATCGGCGGGCCACTCGATGCCGAGCGCAGGGTCGAAGGCGTTGACCTCGTGGTCGCGGCTGGGGGTGTACGCCGTCGAGCACAGGTAGCTCACTACCGAGTCGTCGGCCAGGGCGAGGAACGCGTGGCCCACCCCTTCTGGCACGTAGACCGACCGGCGGTCGACGTCATCGAGGCGCACGCCGTCCCACGCGCCGTACGTCGGAGAACCGGGCCGGACGTCGACAACGACGTCGAAGATCGCGCCGCGGGTGCACGAGACGTACTTGGCCATGCCGGGCGGTACTTCGGAGAAGTGCACACCCCGGAGCACGCCGCGTTTGGAGATGCTGGAGTTGCACTGCGCCAGGGTCAGCCGGTGACCGATGGCCGCCTCGAGTGCGTCGGCGCGAAACCACTCCAGGAACGTTCCGCGCTGGTCAGCGATCTGGTTGGGCGTCACCACGAGGGTGTCGGCGACTGCGAGATGCTCGACGTCCATGGCGGCTGAGCCTACTGGGGGTCGCAGCGCTCAGAGCACCTTGCCGAGGAAGGCCTTGGTCCGCTCGTGCCGGGGGGATCCGATCACCTCGCGGGGTGGCCCGGCCTCGACCACCACCCCTTCGTCCATGAAGACCAGGGTGTCGCCGACCTCGCGGGCGAACCCCATCTCGTGGGTGACCACGACCATCGTCATGCCGTCCTCGGCGAGCCCGCGCATCACGTCGAGCACCTCGCCGACGAGCTCGGGGTCCAGTGCGCTGGTGGGCTCGTCGAACAGCATCAGCTTGGGAGACATGGCCAGCGCCCTGGCGATGGCGACGCGCTGCTGCTGGCCGCCGGAGAGCTGGTTGGGATAGGCGTCGACCTTGCCGGCCAGCCCGACCCGGTCGAGCAGCTGTCTGCCGCGCTCGACGGTGCTCGCTCTGGACTCGCTCTTGACCCGGATCGGTGCCTCGATGACGTTGCCCAGCGCCGTCATGTGCGGGAAGAGGTTGAAGCGCTGGAAGACCATCCCGATCTCGGCGCGCTTGCGGGCGACCTCCTTCTCCTTCAGCTCGTGCAGCTTGTCGCCGTCCTGGCGGTAGCCGACCAGCTCGCCGTCGACCGAGAGCCGCCCGGCGCTCACCTTCTCCAGGTGGTTGATACAGCGCAGGAAGGTGGTCTTGCCCGAACCCGAGGCGCCGATCAGGCACATCACCTCACCGGCGGCCACCGTCATGTCGATGCCCTTGAGCACCTCGAGCCGGCCGAAGGACTTGTGCACGCCCTCGGCCAGCACCATCGGTGTGCCGCTGCCGGATGTCATGCGGACCGGCCGGGGGAGGCCGGTCGGGCAACCCGGGCACGCAGTCGCTGCAGGGGTGTCGGGACGAGCTCCCGGGCGTCGCCCCGGCTGAACCGGCGCTCGAGGTAGTACTGGCCGATGCTCGCCAGCGAGGTCAGCACCAGGTACCAGATGCTGGCAACCACGAGCAGCTCGAAGATCTTGCCGCTCTGCGAGTAGATGTGCGTCGACACCGACAGCAGCTCGCCGCCGCCGATGACCACGACGAGTGCGGTGTTCTTCAGCATCGAGATGAACTCGTTGCCGGTGGGCGGCAGGATCACCCGCATCGCCTGCGGCAGCACGATGCGGCGCATCGTCAGGCCGCCGGTCATGCCCAGCGCGGCAGCGGCCTCGGTCTGGCCGCGGTCGACCGCGAGGATCCCGGCCCGCACGATCTCGGCCATGTAGGCGCCCTCGTTGAGCGACAGCGCCAGGATGGCGGCGGTGAAACCGGTGATCACGTCCCGGGCCGGTGCGCTGTAGAGCTGGACTCCCGTGAACGGGATCGCGATGGTGACGGTGCGCACCAGGAACAGCAGTCCGTTGAACCAGAAGAGGATCTGCACGATCAGCGGCGTACCGCGGAAGAACCAGATGTAGAGCCAGCTGACGGCCGACAGGACCGGGTTGCGGGACAGCCGCATCACGGCCAGGGCGATCCCGAGCACGATGCCGATCGACTGGGCGACGAGCGAGAGCACGATCGTCTCCTGCAGGCCAAGCAGGATCGGCGGCTTGAACAAGAAGCGCGGGATCGTCTGGTAGTCGATCTGCGGCAGGTGGGTCAGCCGCCAGAGCAGGTAGAGCAGCGCCGCCAGCACCATGGCGGCACCCGCCCAGCGCCCGTAGTGCCGAACCGGTACGGCGACCAGCGCGGCCGGCGGGCGGGCGCCGGTGTCCGGCGGCGTACCCGCCTGGACCGACGAGCTCATCTAGGACCCGGCGTTGATCGACGCCGTCTTCAGCGCACCCTGACTGACGTCCCACTTGGCGAGCACCTGGTCATAGCTGCCATCGGCGATGATCGCCTTGAGTGCGCCCTGCATCGCGTCGCGGAGACCGGCGAGCGACTTGTTCACCGCGATGCCGTAGGGCGCCGACTCGTACTGCTCGCCGACGACCTCGAAGTCGGTCGGGTGCTGCTTGGCCTGGTACCGGGCCACCGGGAAGTCGTCCATGGCGGCGTCGTTGCGGCCGTTGGTCACGGTGGCGAGTGCGTCGGTATCGGTCGGGAACTCGTTGGTGGTGATCTTCTGTCCGGCCGGGCACTTCTGCTTGGACGCCAGCTCCACCTGCGTCGTGCCGGACTCGACAGCTATCGACTTGCCGCACAGGTCGGTCAGCGACTTGATCGCCTTGGGGTTGCCCTTCTTCACCACAATGGAGGTGCCTGCGGTGAAGTAGTCGACGAAGTCGACCTTGGCCTGACGCTCCTTGTTGTCGGTGATCGAGGACAGCGCCAGGTCGTAGCGGTTGCCCTGGATGCCGGTGATGATCGCGTCGAACTTGCCGCTGTCGACCTGGACGGTCACGCCGAGCTTCTTGCCGAGGGCGTTGCCGAGGTCGATGTCGAAACCCTGGATGGTCTTGCCGTCGGCGGCGAAGAACTCGTTGGGCGGGTAGGTGCCGTCGGTGACCGACCGGACGACCTTGGACTTCTGGATGTCCTTGGGCAGCTTGGCGAACAGCGCAGCGTCGGCGCCGGCCGGCGCGGCCGCGCTGCCGGAGCCGCTCGACTTCGAGCTGCCGCCGCAGGCGGAGGTGAGCACCAGTAGTCCGGCGACCAGCGGCAGGACGACGAGGGAGGCCGGTCGGCGGCCGGCTGTCCGGGGCGTGCTGGGTGGCATGCGTTCCCTCCGGGCGGAGCGAGGATGGTGGAGTCGCTGGCGCACATCGTGCCACCGGGACGTCCTGTGCCATCATCGCGCCGGTCCCTGGATGGGCGCGGGCGGCCCGGCTCCTCCCGCGGCGCCCGAGACCACAACGCCGAGGAGCGATAACGGATGACCGTCCCGAGCACCCAGACCGTGCCGGTCACCACTCCTGAGCAGCGGGCGGCCGACCCTGCGTTCACCCTCCACGAGGGGGGCAAGATCGAGGTCAGGTCGACCGTGCCGTTGCGCAACCGCGACGACCTCTCGCTGGCCTACACCCCGGGTGTCGCCCGGGTCTGCACGGCGATCGGTCAGGAGCCGGCGCTCGCCTACGACTACACGTGGAAGGCGTCCAGCGTCGCGGTGGTCAGCGATGGCAGCGCCGTACTCGGGCTGGGTGACAT
>JALYXH010000136.1 GCA_030947185.1 Actinomycetota bacterium
CAGCTTGAAGATCGTTTATCCTAAAAGCCCTGGTCAGAGGGTTAGTGTGGGCGCGGCTGGGATCGAACCAGCGACCGCCCGCTTGTAAGGCGGGTGCTCTCCCGCTGAGCTACGCGCCCGCAGCGGCCGGGCGAGCGTACCTGCCGGGCCGCGTCACGAAGGACCGCGGGAGCGCAGCACCCGGTTCAGCGCAGCGGAGACGTCCGCGGCCAAGCCAGGCTCACCACTGACCATCCCCGCCTCCTCGACCGCTTCGTCCTGGACCGCGCCACAGGCTCGACACCTGGTCTCGCCAAGGGTTCGCACAAGCATCGTCGACCTGCACGACGCGCAGCTGTCCAGGTCCGCGGTCCAGTCGTTCTTCTGTTGACAGTCCGGGCAGACCAGCACCTGCCTGCCGGCCTGCACCCCGCGCTTCCAGGCGCTCGGGCCGCGGACCGGGTCGGTCTCGCGCGCAGCGCACCGGACACAGGGCATGCCTTCACCTCCGCCGTGCACTCGCCTACAGCGACGCCAGGACCCGCACGTACTCGGCGTGGTCGCGCGCGTCCGGCATCGCGTTGACGACGCGGTGACGCACGACTCCCTCGCGGTCGATGATGAAGGTCCCGCGCAGCGCCACGCCGCGTTCGTCGTTGAACACGCCGTAGCGCTTAGCCACTTCGCCGTGGGGCCAGAAGTCCGCCAGCAGTGGGAACTCGAAGCCCTGCTGGTCGGCCCAGACCTTGTGGCTGAACACCGAGTCGACCGACACCGCCAGCACCTGCGCGGCGTCGTTCTCCAGGCTCGGCAAGTCGTCCCTGATGCTGCGCAGCTCGGTCTGGCAGGTGCCGGTGAACGCGAGCGGGTAGAAGACGAGAACAACGTTCTTGCCCCCACGGTAGGACGACAGCCGCACCACCTGGTTGTTCTGGTCATGCAGCTCGAAGTCGGGCGCCTGGGCACCTATGTCGACCGTCACTGGGCGATTCCTCCGGGTCAGGGGGCAGGATCGGAGCATGTCATCCCCTGCCGAACCCGCTGTCCCCCGGTCCGGCCTCGGGCTCGCGGTCGCTGACCCCGAGGACATCCGGACTCGTGTGGTCGCCGCCTGGGACGCGTTCCTGAGCCTCGCCAGGGCGGCTGACCTGGACCGGCCGTCCCGGCTACCAGGATGGACCGGCGCCCAGCTGTGTGTGCATCTCGGGCGGTGGGACGACTCGAGGCCGCTCGACCGGCTCTTGCACTCCGTCCGCGCGGGCGGCGTGGGCCAGATCCCACATGTCGACGACGAGAACCGCCGTCTCGTCGAGCGGTACGGCGACCTGCCGCCGGCCGAGATCCTGGCCGCCCTGGAGCGCTCGAGGGCGGAGATCGACGAGTACTTCCGGTCGCCGGTCGCACGCGAGCTCGGCCACCGGCCGGCGATGTCCGCGCTGGGGCCACTGCCCTTGTCCGGCGTCCTCAACGCCGGGTGCTACGAGCTGGCCGTGCACGGGCTCGACCTGGCCCCGTGTGGCGCCCCGCGGCCCTCGGACGGCCTGCTCGACAGCGGGCTGGCCGCGCTGATCGACGTCACCGGCGCGCTGGCTGCCCGGCACGACGTACACCTCGCGGTGACGGCCCAGACACCCGGCGGCGGCTGGCGCTTCACCGCCGACGAGAGCGGGTGGGTAACCGAGCCGGTGCCGGCTGGCGAGGTCGAGGGCACCGCCGTTCTGGCCACCGTCACGGACCTGCTCGACGCGTCGGCCGGGCGCATCTCCGTGCCGCCACTGCTGCTGACGCGGCGGATCCGGATCCAGGCGATGTCCTCGTTCGTCCGGCTGGCCCCGCTGGTGGAGGAGGTGCCGGGACTGCCCGGTGGCGCCGCGCTACGCACCGTGTCGGCCGGACTCGGCGGCAGCATCGCCGGGGTCAACAAGCTGTTCGGACGGCTACCCGGCCGCCGCCGCTGACCGGTCTCCCGGCTACCGGCGGGGCGCCCGGCTCGACTTCGGCGGCACCAGCCGGGTCCCCGACCAGTCCCGGGCGGCGCTGACCGAGCTGGTCTGGCTGAGCCCGGCCGTCGGCGCGGCGTCGTTGATGTCGCTGGGCTCGACGTGCCCGTCCCGCCCGGTCTTGGGGGTGAGCAGCCAGACCACGCCGCTGTCCGCCAGCGGGTGCAGCGCGTCGACGAGCGCGTCCACCAGGTCGCCGTCGTCCTCCCGCCACCACAGCACGACGACGTCGACGACGTCGTCGGAGTCCTCGGGAACCAGTTCGGAACCCGTTTTTGCGACGATGTCGGCGAGCAGCTCCGCGTCGACGTCGTCGCCGTGGCCGATCTCCTGCACAACCATGCCTGGCGCGATGCCGAGTCGGTCAGCCGGTCCTCGCTGTGCCGCGGTGTCCGCGGTGGCCCCCACTGTCGCGCGCCTCCCGGTCGACCGTCCCGACCGTGCGGGGGGTCCTCAACAGCCGGCCCCGACGGCCGACGACCGCCGTAGTACACGGGAGAGCCCTCGACGACGCAAGTGCCGGACCGGCGCGCCCCCTGGCGACGGGTCGCCCGCGGCGCGGAGGGCCTCCGGTCAGCCGACCAGGAGGGACAGCCGGACCAGGCGCTCGGCGTTGTCGACGTTGAGGTCGACCAGGGCCACCGACTGCCAGGTCCCGAGCGCCATCGCGCCGTCGAGGACTGGCACTGTCAGGCTCGGCGACACCAGAGCGGGCAGCACGTGCGATCGTCCGTGCCCCCGCGACCCGTGCGCGTGCCGCCAGCGGTCGTCGGCGGGCAGTACGTCGCGAAGCGCGGTCAGCAGGTCGGCGTCGCTGCCCGCACCGAGCTCGAGCAAGGCGAGCCCGGCCGTTGCGTGCGGGGTGAAGACCGAGAGCAGCCCGTCACGGTCGCCATCGCCGGCAGCCTCGGCCAGGAAGCGCTCGCACTCGCTGGTCAGGTCCCGGACCACCTCTGAGGAGCCGGTCCTGATCCGCACCAGCGTCGAACGCACGCCTGCCTCCCTGGCCTCGAGGTCCCTGCGCAGCCTGCCACGTCCCCTGACAGGTGACTCGCGGCCCGCGACGTACGACGATGGGACGCGGCGGAGACCGCTGGAGCCACCGTCAGGAAGCAGGTACCAGGTGAGTTCGACCGACAGCGCCAAGTCCGGAGGCGGCCGCGACCGCTACTCGGTCATCCACGACGGCCTCCCGCACCAGCTGCCGGACTTGGACCCGGCCGAGACAGCCGAGTGGCTCGAGTCGCTCGACGACGTGATCGACGTCGCCGGTCGCGACCGGGCCCGCTACCTGATGCTCAAGCTGATCGAGCGGGCGCGCGAGAAGCAGGTCGGCGTCCCGGCGCTGCGCAGCAGCGACTACATCAACACGATCCCGCCCGAGGCCGAGCCGTGGTTCCCCGGGGACGAGCACGCCGAGCGCCGGATCCGCGCCTACATCCGCTGGAACGCCGCGATCATGGTCTCCAGGGCCAACCAGCGGGGCCTCGACGTGGGTGGCCACATCGCCAGCTACGCCAGCGCGGCCAGCCTCTACGAGATCGGCTTCAACCACTTCTTCCGCGGCAAGGATCACGGCCAGTCCGGCGACCAGGTCTACTTCCAGGGCCACGCCTCTCCCGGCATCTACGCCCGTGCCTTCCTGGAGGGCCGGCTGACCGAAGCGCAGCTGGACGGCTTCCGGCAGGAAGGCAGCGCCGCGCCCAACGGGCTGCCGTCCTACCCGCACCCCCGGCTGATGCCGGAGTTCTGGGAGTTCCCGACCGTCTCGATGGGCCTGTCCCCCATGGCCGCGGTCTACCAGGCGCGCTTCAACCGCTATCTGCTCAACCGGGAGATCAAGGACACCGCCGGCAGCCATGTGTGGTGGTTCGGCGGCGACGGCGAGATGGACGAGCCGGAGTCGCTGGGCACGATCGGCATCGCTGCCCGTGAGGGTCTGGACAACCTCACCTTCATCGTCAACTGCAACCTGCAGCGCCTCGACGGCCCGGTCCGCGGCAACGGCAAGATCATCCAGGAGCTGGAGTCCTACTTCCGCGGGGCCGGCTGGCACGTGATCAAGGTGGTCTGGGGCCGCGAGTGGGACGAGCTGCTCGCCCGCGACCGCGACGGCGTGCTCGTCAACGCCATGAACACCACCCCCGACGGGCAGTTCCAGACCTACTCGGTGAGCGACGGCGCCTTCATCCGCGAGGACTTCTTCGGCCGCGACGGCCGGCTCCGCAAGATGGTCGACCACCTCAGCGACGACCAGCTGACCCGGCTCTCCCGCGGCGGGCACGACTACCGCAAGGTGTACGCCGCGTTCAAGGCGGCTCGTGAGCACACCGGCCAGCCGACGGTGATCCTGGCCCAGACGATCAAGGGCTGGACCCTGGGGTCGGACTTCGAGGCCCGCAACGCCACCCACCAGATGAAGAAGCTCACCAAAGACGAGCTGAAGGTCTTCCGCGACCGGCTCTACCTGCCGATCAGCGACGCCGACCTCGAGGGCGACCTGCCGCCCTACTACCACCCCGGCGCCGACTCCGACGAGCTCGAGTACATGCGGGAGCGACGCAACGCCCTCGGCGGCTACCTGCCCAAGCGGGTGCTCCGGGCCAAGCCGGTCCCCCAGCCCGACGACAAGGTCTTCGAGCAGCTCAAGAAGGGCTCCGGCAAGCAGAAGGTCGCCACCACGATGGCCTTCGTCCGCCAGCTCAAGGACCTGATGAAGGACAAGAACCTGGCCTGGCGCTTCGTGCCGGTTATCCCGGACGAGGCCCGGACGTTCGGGATCGACTCGCTGTTCCCGACCGCCAAGATCTACAACCCGCTGGGCCAGCAGTACGACCCGGTCGACCGCGAGCTGCTGCTGTCCTACCGGGAGTCCACCTCGGGCCAGATCCTGCACGAGGGGATCAGCGAGGCCGGCGCGATGGCTTCGGTGATCGCGGCGGGGACGGCGTACGCCACGCACTCCGAGCACATGATCCCGGTCTACGTCTTCTACTCGATGTTCGGCTTCCAGCGCACCGCCGACCAGATCTGGGCCCTCGGCGACCAGATGGGCCGTGGCTTCCTGCTCGGCGCCACTGCCGGCCGGACCACCCTCAACGGTGAAGGCCTGCAGCACCAGGACGGCCACTCGCTGCTCTACGCAGCGACCAACCCGGCCTGCGTGGCCTACGACCCGGCCTTCGCCTACGAGATCACGATCATCGTCCAGGACGCGCTGCGCCGGATGTACGGCGAGGACAACGAGGACGTCTTCTACTACCTGGCCGTCTACAACGAGCCCTACCTGCAGCCGGCGATGCCGGAGACGGAGGGGCTGGCCGAAGGCGTCCTGCGCGGCCTCTACCGCTACGCCGAGGCGCCTGCTCCCGAGGGCAAGCCGTCGAAGGGCAAGGGCAAGACCAACGGTGACCGCCCGCATGCCCAGGTGATCGCCTCCGGGGTGGCCATCCAGGCGGCCCTGGCTGCCCAGCAGCTGCTCGCCGACGACTGGGGCGTGGCCGCTGACGTCTGGTCGGCCACCTCGTGGAACGAGCTGCACCGCGACGCGGTGCGGTGCGACGAGTGGAACCTGCTGCACCCGCAGGAGACCGCCCGCACGCCGTACGTCACCCAGGTTCTTGCCGACGTGGCCGGACCGGTGGTGGCGGTCACCGACTGGCAGCGGGCCGTGCCGGACCTCATCAGCCGGTGGATACCGGGCGACTACGTCTCCCTCGGCACCGACGGCTACGGCCGCTCGGACACCCGCTCCGCGCTCCGCCGGCACTTCCACACCGACGCCGAGTCGGTCGTGCTGGCCGTGCTCAGCGAGCTGGCCCGCCGCGGCGAGGTCAAGAGCGAGCTGCCCGAGCAGGCGATCGAGCGCTACCGGCTGCTCGACGAGCAGGCGGGCTCGGATCAGGAGGAGACCGACGCGGGCGGGGCGAACGCCGGCTGACCGGACCTGTCCGGGGCGGCATGCATCTCCCAGACCAGCACCTCCGCACCGCGGTCACCGGCTTCGAGCTGTAGCGCCGGTGAGTCCGTGAGCCGGACCGCGTCGCCGGCGCCCAGCCGCCCGGCGTCCTCCATCACAGCGCCGCCCTGGGCGACGTAGAGGTGGACCCATGGAGCAGCCGGCAGCTGCACCGTCGCTGCCGGTGTCAGCCGGGCGGCGTACAGGACGGCCGCGCGCTGCCGCAGCCGGAGGGCCCCGTCATGCCCCCGGCCGGACGCGACCGGCACCAGGCGGCCGGCGCCGAGCTCGGCGCTGAAGTCGGCGCACCGGTCGGTTGACTCGTCGTACCGCTGGTCGGGGGCGACCCACATCTGCACGAGGTGGACCGGGACCGACTCGGACACGTTGGACTCAGCGTGCTCCAGCCCAGCTCCCGCCCCGCTGAGCTGGGCACCGCCGGGGGGGACGGCATGGCGGTCGCCGGACCCGGTCTGGTGCGTCAGCTCGCCCGACACCACCCAGGTGACGATCTCGACGTGCCGGTGCGGATGCGGCGCGAATACGGCGCCCGGGCCGAGGACCTCGTCATTGCTCGCCAGCAGTAGTCCGAACGAGGTGTTGCCGGGGTCGTAATGGGAGCCGAAGGAGAACGAGTGCCGCGACTCCACGCCGTCGCGCCGGGTCACGAACCGGTGCTCGCCCGGGCGCAGGTCGGGACCTGCAGCCGGGGACATGTCCGCTCCTTGGCTCCGCGGCGCCGCCGAGCGGCACGGCGGGAGGATTTCGACGTCTCGGGTGTACGGCTGGGGCCTCCGCGCGCCGAGGATGACACAGACGACACGCGGAGGGGACATGCGCATGCGCAGCTCGGTCGACCGCCTCGAGGAGCACCCCAACCTCGGGGAGATCCTCGGCGTGCTCGCCCAGCTGCCGCACATCGCTGATCGCCACCTGCCTCAGCTGGCCCAGGCCTGGAGCAACACCAACTACGTCGCCGACGCCCGGCGCAAGGCGCTGTCCCCCGAGTCCCCGCTGGTGCTCGAGGTGCTGGCCGCGTTCGACGCGGTCTCCGCGCTGTTCGCCGACGACCTCGACGGCGGTGCGGACTACGTCACGGTCGACCCGCGCGTCACGGTCCTGGCGCTGAAGGCCGTCCGCGACGCGATAGCTGCCGTCTACGCCAGGCCGGTGCTCGGACGCGGCGAGTACGCCTGCCTGCTCCGCCCGTGGCGCCAGGTGTTCCCGATGCCGCTCCGCACCGAGCCCGACCTCGGTCCCGAGGCCGAACGGGTCACGTCGGTGCTGTCCGTGCTCTCCCGGCTCAGCACCCGCTGTCACGACAGCGCCAGCGAAGAGCTGTTCGAGGCCCTTGTCGACGAGACCTGGCTCGCCGACCACGAACGGCACGACGACGCCCGCCTGCAGGCCTGGCACGCCGCCGTGATGACCTCGCGCCGCCGGATGTGGACGCTGATCCGCCGCAGCGGCGCGGAGGGTCTCGCCCGCGCGTGCTCCGAGTGCGGCGGCTCGCGCGCAGACCGGGACGAGACGAGGGTGCTCGCGCTGTGTCTGGATGCGGCCTGCGCGCTGCTCGTCGCCGACGCCCTGCCCGACCACTACGTCGACGTCCTCATCCGACCGCTCGAACGGCTCATCCCGGCGCAGCGCACGGCCTCGGAGTCCTGACCCGGCTCAGGTGTCGGCTGTCCAGCCGACCAGGGTCGCGGCGTCCCACGCGTTGACCACCGACTCGACGGGCACCGCGCAGGCGGCAGCCCGCTCACACCCGTAGGGCTGCCAGTCCAGCTGGCCCGGGGCGTGGGCATCGGTGTCGATGCTGACCAGACAGCCCGCCTCCACCGCCAGGCGCAGCAGCCGCTTCGGCGGGTCGAGCCGCTCCGGACGGCAGTTGACCTCGACGGCGACGTCGAAGCGACGGCAGGCCTCGAAGACCAGCTCCGCATCGAACTCCGACTCCGGTCGTGTCTTCCCGGCCCGTCCCTGCGACGTGACGTTGCGCCCGGTGCAGTGGCCGAGGATGTCGGTGTGCGGGTTGGCGATCGCGGCCACCATCCGCTCGGTCATCTCCGCACGCGCCATCCGCAGCTTCGAGTGCACACTCGCCACCACGACGTCGAGCTGGCCGAGCAGGTCGTCGGCCTGGTCGAGGGCGCCGTCGTCCAGGATGTCGCACTCGATGCCGGTGAGGATCCGGAACGGCGCCAGCTCCTCGTTGAGCGCAGCCACCACGCCGAGCTGCTCGCGCAGCCGGTCGGCGGACAGCCCGTTGGCGACCGTCAGCCGCGGCGAGTGGTCGGTCAGCACGATGTAGTCGTGGCCGATGGTGCGCGCTGCCTCGGCCATCTCCCGGATCGGGCTGCCGCCGTCGGACCAGTCGGAGTGGACGTGGCAGTCGCCCTTGAGCGCGGCGCGCAGCTCCGCGCCCCCTTCCGCCACCGGTTGACCCGCGGTCGCCTCGAGCCGGCGCAGGTAGACCGGAACCTCGCCGGCCAGCGCCTCGGTGATGGTCCGGGCAGTCACGTCGCCGATTCCGGGAAGCTCGCGCAACGTCCCGGCCGCCGACCGGCGGGTCAGCTCGGCAGCGGACAGCGCGGCCACTGTCGTCGCCGCCTTGCGGAAGGCCCGCACGCGGTACGTCGGCTCATGCGCCCGCTCCAACAGGAAGGCGATGCGCTGCAGGGCCTGCACCGGTTCCGGCACGACGCCCTCAGCCCGCCGTACCGGGGGCGCGTTCGGCGACCGCGGGCTCGACTCCGTCGCGGAGTGGAGCCGCCGGCCGGCCACGCTCGACCCGCCAGATGCGGAACGCGCCGGTCACGGCGGCAAGCCAAGCCGCTCCGAGCAGCCACCCGCCGAGTACGTCGCTGACGTAGTGCACGCCCAGACCCACCCGGGTGTAGCCGACCGACGCGACCAGGAGGACCACAGCTGTACTCACCCACCAGCGCGCCGAGCGGCCCAGCAGCGGTAGCGCGACCAGCAAGAGGACGCCGTAGCCGACCAGCGAGCCGAGGGCATGGCCGCTGGGGAAGCTGTTCCCGCTGGCGTGAGCCACCGGGTCGGAGAACAGCGGGCGGGACCTCCCGACGGCCAGCTTGACGCCCTTGTCGAGGACGGCCGCTCCCAGTCCGGCCGCCCCGACATAGACGGCGAGCCGAGTCAGTCCGCGCCGGTAGAGAAGCAGCGCCGCCACCAGGAGGAGCGGGTAGACCACCTCGGGACCACCGAGGAGGGACACCGCCTTCATCACCGTGACGACGGCAGGATGGGAGACGGCGGCCGGGTGAAGACCGTTGGCCACGCTGTCGTCCACCCGGCGCAGCGGCGCCCAGTGGTCGCGCACGAGCAGGACCAGGAGCCCGAACGGGATCGCGAGCACGAGCAGGGCAGCGCCCACCAGCGTCGTCCGCAGGCCGAAGCGCTCGTCGGGACCGAGTCGGGACGGGGCAGGAGGCACCCGGTGATTCTCTCCTCCCGCACCAGCGGCGTCGCCAGTGGCAGGCTGGCCCGGTGCCCGCCACCAGCCGCAGCGCCGCCACGATCGTGCGGGTCGAGCAGGCGACCGGCGCGCTGGCGACCGCGTCGCTGGCCCGGATGAACGAGGAGCTCGCCTGGTTCCAGGCGATGCCTCCCGACCAGCGGTCATGGGTCGGGCTCGTGGCCCAGGCCGGTATCGCTGCCTTCGTGGAGTGGCTGCGCAGCCCGGATGCCAGCTACGACATCACCGGGGAGGTCTTCGGTGCCGCACCACGGGAGCTGACCCGGACAGTCACGCTGCACCAGGTCGTCGAGCTGGTCCGGATCACCATCGAGGTGGTCGAGTCACGGGTCGCCGAGCTGGCTGCGCCCGGTGACGAGCAGGTCCTGCGCGAGGCCGTCCTGCGCTACTCGCGAGAGATCGCCTTCGCCGCGGCGGACGTCTACGCGCGGGCTGCCGAAGCCCGCGGTGCCTGGGATGCCCGGCTGGAAGCGCTCGTCGTGGACGCGCTGCTGCGGGGCGACGACGACGGGGCGCTGGCCTCCCGGGCCGCCGCACTGGGCTGGGGCTCACCAGCCAGCATGTCGGTGCTGGTCGGCCTCCCGCCGGACCGCGACGCACAGGCTGTCGTCGACGCCGTCCAGCGGGCGGCCCGCCACATCGGCTGCGACATCCTGGCCGGCGTGCACGGGAACCGGCTGGTCGCCGTACTCGGCGGGGCCGACCAGCCCCTCGAGGCAGCCCGGACGCTGCTGCCGGAGTTCGCCCCCGGCCCGGTCGTGCTCGGACCTGCGGTCAGCGACCTGTCGGCTGCCAGCAGCTCGGCTCAAGCTGCACTGGCCGGGCTGCGCGTCGCCGCCGCCTGGCCTGGCGCGCCCCGACCGGTCCTCGCCGACGAGCTGCTGCCCGAGCGCGCGCTCGACGGCGACCCGCTCGCGCGCCGGAGTCTTATGGAGGAGATCTACAGCCCGCTCCGCGACACCGGCCGTGCTCTGCTGGAGACCGTGTCGACATATCTCGAGCAGGGCGGCTCACTGGAGGCAACCGCACGGGCCCTGTTTCTGCACCCGAACACGGTGCGGTACCGGCTGCAGAAGGCCGCCGAGGTGACGGGCTTGGCCGCCGGCCAAGCGCGGGACGCCTTCACGCTGCAGGTGGCGCTGGTGGTCGGGCGGATCGACGGTCCGGAGCAGGCGTTGTAGGACACCTCCAAACTGGCGCCGCCGACTTGGTGCGCCCCCGCAGCGACGTGGCGGGGTGTCGTGACGCACCCTGGACAGGTGCTAGCCGTCATCGCTCCCGGTCAAGGCGCACAAGCTCCCGGCCTCCTGGCTCCCTGGCTCGACCAGCCCGGCGCGGCCGAGCGGCTGAGCTGGTGGTCGGCGGTCACCGGCCTGGACCTGGCGCGGCTGGGCACCGCAGCCGATGCGACGGAGATCCGGGACACCGCGGTGGCGCAGCCGCTGCTGCTCGCGACCGGCCTGCTGAGCGCCGCGGCTCTTGACCTGCACGACGACACCCTCGCCGACGTCTACGCCGGCCACAGCGTCGGCGAGATCACCGCGGCAACGCTGGCCGGCTCGCTCAGCGAGGAGGCGGCGCTCGTCTTCGTGCGGGCTCGTGGCGAGGCGATGGCACGCAGCGCCACCGCCATCGAGACAGGCATGACGGCCGTGCTGGGGGGGGAGGAGACCGAGGTACTGACCCGGCTCACCGAGCTGGGGCTCGAAGCCGCCAACCGCAACGGAGCGGGGCAGCTCGTCGCGGCCGGGCGGCTGGCAGCGCTGGCGGCACTGGCCGCGGACCCGCCGGGCCGCGCGCGGCTGCGTCCGCTGCCCGTCGCCGGCGCCTTCCACACCGACTTCATGAGCGGCGCCAGGCGCGAGCTCGAAGGTCTGGCCGCCGGCATGCCGTTTGCTGACCCCGACGCCCACCTCCTGAGCAACGCCGACGGCACGCTGGTCTCCGCGGGCGCGGCGCTGCGCGAGCGGCTGGTCGCTCAGGTGACGGCGTCCGTGCGGTGGGACCTGTGCCTGCGGACCATGAGCGACCTGGGCGTCACGGGAGTGATCGAGCTGGCCCCTGCCGGCACGCTGTCGGCCCTCGTCCGCCGCGAGCTACCCGGTGTCGAGGTGGTGGCTCTCAAGACGCCGGCCGACCTGCCGGCCGCGCGCGAGCTGGCCGCCGCGCACCTGCACTACGTCTCCGACAACTCGATGCCGGCCTGGCGCGTCGTGGTGGCCCCGGCGGCCGGCACCTTCCACCGCGAGCAGACGACGCCGGGCGCGTCCGTGGACGCCGGCGCCGTCCTCGGCCAGCTGCGCGGGCGGCGCGACTCGGCAACGGTGACCGCGTCGTACGCCGGGGTGCTGCTCGAGTGGCTGGTCGAGGAGGGGGACCCGGTCTCCCCCGGTCAGCCGCTGGCCCGCCTGCACCCGCAGGCAGTGGCCTGGTGAGCGCCGCCGTCCAGCTGAGGACCGCGCCGGGCGCCGCCGGGGCACGCATCCTCGGGATGGGCAGTCACCGACCCGACCGGGTGGTGTCCAACGAGGAGTTCCTCGCCCACATGGACACCAGCGACGAGTGGATCCGCTCGCGCACCGGCATCGTCAGCCGCCACTGGGCCGGGTCGGACGAGGGCGTCGTCGACATGTCGGCGGCTGCCGCGAGCAAGGCGCTGGCCGCTGCTGGCATCGCACCCGACCAGGTGGACCTGGTCGTGCTGGCCACCTGCACCTACCCGTACCACATCAACAACGCATCGGCGCAGGTGGCCACCGCGATCGGTACGCAGGGAGCCGGCGCCGCCGACGTCTCCGCAGCCTGCGCGGGGTTCTGCTACGCACTGAGCTGGGGCGCCGACGCGATCCGGTCCGGCAGCGCGCGCTACGTCGTCGCCATCGGGGCCGAGAAGATCAGCGACTTCCTCGACCTGACCGACCGCGGCTCGGCCTTCATCTTCGGCGACGGCGCGGGTGCGGCGGTGCTCGGGCCGGCCGACGTACCGGGTGTCGGCCCGGTGGCCTGGGGCAGTGACGGTACGCAGAACGACGCCATCCGCCAGGAGCCGAGCACCGTCGAGGCGCTGCGTCTCGGCCGGCAGCCGGTGCTGGCCATGAACGGCACAGCCGTCTACCGGTGGGCGACCTCCAAGCTCGCCCCGGTCGCGCGGCGGGCCTGCGAGCTGGCCGGCGTCGAGCTCGCCGACCTGGCCGGGTTCATCCCGCACCAGGCCAACCTGCGCATCACCGACTCGCTGGTGAAGAGCCTCGAGCTCGGTCCCGGCACCGTGGTGGCGCGCGACATCGTCGACACCGGCAACACCTCGGCCGCCTCCGTCCCGCTGGCGCTGGCCCGGATGGTCGAGCGCGGTGAGATCCGCACCGGCGACCCGGTGCTGCTGTTCGCCTTCGGCGCCGGCCTCACCTACGCCGGCCAGGTCATCGCCTGTCCGTAGACCCGCCAACCCCCGAAAGGAAATACATGACCGAGCAGGAGATCCAGACCGGCCTCGCCGAGATCCTCAACGAGGTGGCCGGCGTCTCCGCCGACGCCGTCGTTCCGGGCGCGAGCTTCACCGACGACCTCGACGTCGACTCGCTGTCGATGGTCGAGGTGGTCGTGGCGGCCGAGGAGCGCTTCGGTGTCTCCATCCCCGACGACGACGTCGCCGGGCTCACCACCGTCGGCGATGCGGTCGCCTACATCGCGAAGGCCGGCGTCGCGGCATGAGCCGAGGCTCCACCCGCGTCGTCGTCACCGGGCTCGGCGCGGTCACCCCGCTCGGCGAGGACGTCGCGTCGACGTGGGCCGAGCTGATGGCCGGTGCCTCCGGCGTACGGCCGCTGACCGAGGACTGGGCCGCCGGGCTGAACGTGCGCATCGCGGCGGCCGCGGCCGGGGACCCGGTCGGACGGCTGGACCGGGTGGAGGCGCGCACCCTCGACCGGTCCCAGCAGCTGGCACTCGTGGCGGCCCGGGAGGCCTGGGCCGACGCCGGCCGGCCCGACGTCGACCCGGAGCGGCTCGCCGTCGTGGTGGGCACCGGCAACGGCGGGGCGCTCACCATGCTCGCCCAGGACGACATCCTGGAGCAGAAAGGGCCGCGCCGCGTCTCGCCGTACACCGTCCCGATGCTGATGCCCAACGGCTCAGCCGCGACCGTCGGGCTCGAGCTGCACGCACGGGCCGGGGTCCACGCGCCGGTGAGCGCCTGCGCGTCGGGGGCGGAGGCGATCGCGCTCGCCCTCGACCTGCTTCGGGCCGGCCGGGCCGACGTCGTCGTTGCCGGGGGCACCGAGGCCTGCATCCACCCGCTGCCGATGGCCGGATTCGCCCAGATGCGCGCGCTGTCGACGCGCAACGACGAGCCGGCGGCGGCCTCACGGCCCTACGACAAGGGCCGGGACGGCTTCGTCCTCGGCGAGGGCGCCGGCCTGCTCGTGCTGGAGACGGCCGAGCACGCCGCCGGCCGCGGCGCCCGGG
>JALYXH010000139.1 GCA_030947185.1 Actinomycetota bacterium
AGCTCGCGGGCGATGAGCATGCGCTGCACCTCGGAGGTCCCCTCGCCGATCTCGAGGATCTTGCTGTCGCGCCAGTGCCGGGCGACCGGGTACTCGTTGATGAACCCGTAGCCGCCGTGGATCTGGGTCGCCTCCCGGGCGTTGGTGACGGCGCACTCGCTGGAGTAGAGCTTGGCGATCGCCGCCTCCTTCTTGAACGGGTCGCCGCGCAGCATCTTCGCCGCCGCGTCGTAGTAGGCGAGCCGGGCGGTGTGGGTGCGCAGCTCCATGTCGGCGATCTTGAATGCGATCGCCTGGTTGGCGCCGATCGGGCGCCCGAAGGCCTCCCGCTCCTTGGCGTACTTGACGCTCTCGTCGACACACGCCTGCGCGAGCCCGACGGCCAGCGCGGAGATCGCGATCCGGCCCTCGTCGAGGATCTGCAGGAAGTTGGCGTACCCGCGGCCGCGCTCGCCGAGCAGGTTGGCGGCCGGCACCCGGCAGTCGGTGAAGGACAGCTCGCGGGTGTCGGAGGCGTGCCAGCCGACCTTGGAGTACTTCTTCGAGGCCGTGAACCCCGCCCGCGGCACAGGCACCAGGATCGAGGAGATCTCCTTCTTCCCGCTCGCCGTCTCACCGGTGACCGCGGTGACCGTGACCAGCTCGGTGATGTCGGTGCCCGAGTTGGTGATGAATGCCTTACTGCCGTTGAGAACCCATTCGTCGTCGTGCAGGTCCGCCCGGGTCCGGGTCGCGCCGGCGTCGGAGCCGCCGCCAGGCTCGGTCAGCCCGAACGCGCCGAGGATCTCGCCGCTGCACATCCGGGGCAGCCACTGCTGCTTCTGCTCGTCGGTGCCGAACCGGAAGATTGGCATCGCCCCGAGGGAGACACCGGCCTCCAGCGTGATCGCGACCGACGAGTCGGCCCGGGCCAGCTCCTCGATGGCGAGGCAGAGCGCGAAGTAGTCGCCGCCCATCCCGCCGTACTCCTCGGGAAAGGGCAGCCCGAACAGGCCCATCTCGGCCATGCCGGCGACGACGTCGTACGGGAACTCGCCGGTCTCGTCGTAGCCCTCGGCCTTGGGGGCGACGACCGTGCGAGCGAAGTGCTCAACGGTCTTGCGCAGGGTCTCCTGCTCGTCGCTCAGCCGGAGGTCGAGCACGACACCTCCTGTGAGATAGGCAACTCCAGGCCAAGTTCACCCGGCCGATACGCATACTCCCACGCAACCGAGGTTACCCTGGAGAGATGACGTCTCTCGTTTCCGGGCTCTACCAGCGATTTCAGGTCCTGGTCCACGAGCTGGCCAAGTTCGGCATCGTCGGCGCCTGCTGCGCCGCCATCGACATCGGCGGCTTCAACCTGCTGCACTTCGCCTTCCACGTCGGCCCGCTGACGAGCAAGGCGATCTCCACGGTTGTCGCCGCCACCTGCGCCTACATCGGCAACCGCAACTGGTCATTCCGCCACCGCGCCCGCACCGGCGTCGCCCGCGAGTACACACTGTTCTTCGTCCTCAACACCGTAGGGCTCGCGATCGCGCTGTCCTGCCTGGCGATCACGCGTTATGGGCTGGGCCTCAAGGGCGCGCTCGCGCTCAACATCTCGGCCAACGTCGTCGGCCTCGGCCTCGGCACGATCTTCCGCTTCTGGGCCTACAAGCGGTTCGTCTTCCTGCACCCCGACGTGGCAGCGGCCCGCGCCGTGGTCACCGTGTCGGTGGCCGACGCTCCGGCGCGCGAGCCGGCCGGCTCGCGCTAGCCCGCCGCGGCTTCTCGGCGGGCCTCAGACGGGGGTCACCCCGTGCCGGCGCCGGGAGAACGCGCGGTCCTTGCCTCGCGCAGCCGCGTAGCGCCGGATCAGCTCGGCCCGCAGGTCCTCCGGCTCGACGATCGCGTCGACCACCAGCTCACTGGCGAGCCGGACGACATCGATGTCCTCGTCGTACTCCCGGCGCCGGTCGGCGACGAAGGCCGCGCGCTCCTGCTCGGGCAGTTCGGCGATCTTGTTGGCGTAGACGGCGTTGACCGCCGCCTCCGCGCCCATCACAGCGATCATCGCGGTCGGTAGCGCGATCGTGGCGTCGGGGTCGAAGCCCGGGCCGGCCATCGCGTAAAGGCCTGCGCCGTAGGCCTTGCGCACGATGACGCAGATCTTGGGCACGGTGGCCTCGCTGACCGCACTCACCAGCTTGGCCCCGTGCCTGATGATCCCCTGCCGCTCGACGGCGGTGCCGACCATGAACCCGGGTACGTCGGAGAGGAACAGCAGCGGCACGTTGAACGCGTCGCACAGGTTGATGAACCGGGCAGCCTTGTCGGAGGAGTCCACGAACAGGACGCCACCCTTGTGCAGCGGGTTGTTCGCGACCACCCCGAGCACCTGGCCGTCGAGACGGCCGAAACCGGCGACGAGCTCGCGCGCCCAGAGCGCGTGGATCTCGAAGAAGGTGTCCGCGTCCAGGAGGCCGCCGAGGTAGCGCTTCATGTCATAGGCCTGGCGGTCGTTGGCCGGGACGATGCTGCGCAGGTCGGTGGCTGCGGCTGCCCGCCCGGGCGCGGCTGGAGGGCTGCCCTCCCAGGTCGAGGGCAGGTAGGACAGGTAGCCGCGGACCGTCTCCAGCGCATGCTGCTCGGTCTGCACCAGGAAGTGGCCCACACCCGAGACCGAGCAGTGCATCCGCGCGCCGCCGAGGTCCTCCAGTGTGGTCTTCTCCCTGACCACCATCTCGACCATCCGCGGGCTGCCGAGGTACATCGAGGCGTTGCCCTCGACCATCACGACGACGTCGCAGAAGGCCGGGATGTAGGCGCCACCGGCCGCCGACGGCCCGAACAGCGCGCAGACCTGTGGGATCGAGCCGCTGGCCCGGACCTGGGAGTGGAAGATCTTGCCGGCCCCCCGCCGGCCGGGGAACAGGTCGACCTGGTCGGTGATCCGGGCGCCGGCCGAGTCGACGAGGTAGACCATCGGCAGCCCGTTGCGGTAGGCCGTCTCGATGATCCGAATGATCTTCTCGACCGTGCGCGCCCCCCAGGACCCGGCCTTCACCGTCGAGTCGTTGGCCATCAGCGCGACCGGCCGTCCGTCGACCGTCGCGGTCCCCGTCACCACCCCGTCGGCGGGCAGGTCGCCGGCGACCACGTTGGCGAACAGGCCGTCCTCGACAAACGATCCGGCGTCGACAAGCAGGGCGATCCGCTCACGTGCGAAGAGCTTGCCGACCGCCTCGTTCTTGGCGTGGTTGCGCGGCGTACCGCCTTTCTCGACCGTCGCGCGCAGCTCGGCTACCGGTGGGTGCTTGGGCGCCACGGCCGGCTCGTCGGTCACAGCGGCGAGCCTACGGCCCGGGAGGGGCCGGCTACCGGACGTACCCGTAACGGTCGGCGTGCAGGGTTGGCTGCCGACACCTCTCGAGCGCGAGCGAGGGACCATGCCAGCGCTGCTGCACCGCCTCGGCCGGGCCGCCGCGGGCCGGCCGAGGGTCGTGCTGCTGACCTGGGCGCTCGTCGGTGCCGCGCTGTTCGGGCTGAGCGCATTCGCCGGCGGGAAGTTCGTCGACGACTACCGACTCCCGGGGTCGGACTCCCAGCATGCGATCGACCTGCTGGTGGCGCAGTTCCCGGCGCAGGCCGGCACCAGCGCGCGGGTGGTGGTCCACGGCGCGTCCGGAGCGACGACGACGCCGGCAGCGCAGGCTGCCATCGCCGCGACGCTGGACCGGACCAGGCGGCTTCCGCACGTGATCGACGTGACCCCGCCATATCCCAGTCCGGACGGCGGCCTCGCCGTCGCGCAGGTGAGCTACGACGTCAAGGTGACCGACTTCGACACGGCCCGGGCGGTGACCGCTTTGACCGAGGCTGCCGCGCCGGCGCGGGCGGTCGGGCTGCGCACCGACTTCGGGGGGCAGGTGCCGGAGAACATCAAGCCGCAGCTGGCCACCTCGGACCTGGTCGGGCTGGCCGCCGCGGCCCTTGTTCTGCTCGTCTCCTTCGGCTCGGTGGTGGCCACGGGGGTGCCGATCCTGATCGCCGTCGTCGGCCTGGCGCTCGGGACGGCAGGCATCTCGCTGTACGCCGCTGCCACCACCGTCGGCTCGATGGCGCCAACCGTGGCGACCATGATCGGGCTCGGCGTCGGCATCGACTACGCCCTGTTCGTGACCAGCCGGCACCGTCAGTACCTCGCGGCCGGCCTCGACATCCCCGAGGCAGCCGGTCGGGCCAGCACCACGGCCGGGCGCGCCGTGCTCGTCGCGGGCGGCACGGTGATGGTCTCGATCTGCGGGCTGGCGCTGGTCGGCGTACCGAACCTCGCCACGTTCGGCTACGCAACAGCCATCGTCGTCGCGGTCATGGTGCTGGCGGCACTGACGCTGCTGCCCGCGCTGCTCGGCCTGGCGGGCGACCGGCTGGAGCGGCTGCGGGTGCCGCGCCTGGGCCGGGAGCGGCCCGGTCGCGAGCCGGCGTCCGCGCGATGGGCTCGCCATGTCGGCCGGCACCCGGTCGTCTACGCGCTGGGCTGCCTGGCCCTCCTCCTGACCGTCGCCTCTCCCCTGCTCAGCATGCGGATGGCGCAGAGCGACGCCGGCAGCGAACCGACTTCGACCACCTCCCGCCGGGCGTACGACGCACTGGCGGCTGCGTTCGGGCCGGGTGCGAACGGTCCGCTGCTGGTCGTGCTCGATCTGCGTGGGGCTCGCACCGACCCGACCGCGGCGGTTCTGGCGGCGGTGGGGCGGGACGCGGACGTTGCGGCGGTGGCCCCGACCGGCGTCAACCCTGCGGGTACGGCGGCTGTGCTCACGGTGATCCCGAAGTCCGGACCACAGAGCGCGGCCACCACCGACCTCGCCGCGCGGCTGCGCGGCGGGGTGCTGACGGCGGCGGTGGCCGGCACCGGCGCGGTGGCGCGGCTGGCGGGGCCGACGGTGACCTACATCGACGTGTCCAGCCGGCTGGCGCAACGGATGCCGGTGTTCATGGCCGCCGTGGTCGTCCTGTCGTTCCTGCTGCTCCTGCTGGTGTTCCGCTCGCTGCTGGTGCCGCTCAAGGCAGCGGTGATGAACCTGCTCTCGATCGGCGCGGCGTACGGCGTCATGGTCGCGGTCTTCCAGTGGGGCTGGGGAAGCGAGCTGCTAGGCGTGCACGGGAGCGTGCCCATCTCGCCCTTCCTGCCGGTGCTGATGTTCGCCGCGCTGTTCGGGCTGTCCATGGACTACGAGGTCTTCCTGCTCAGCCGGATCCGCGAGGACTACCAGCGCAGCGGCGACTCCCACGCGAGCGTGGTCTCCGGCCTGGCCGGCACCGCCCGGGTGATCACCTGCGCTGCGGCGATCATGATCTGCGTCTTCCTCAGCTTCACCCTCGACCCCGAGATCCTGCTCAAGATGACCGGGCTCGGGCTGGCGACCGCTGTCTTCCTCGACGCGACAGTGGTCCGGATGGCGCTGGTGCCGGCCACGATGGCGCTGCTGGGCCGGGCCAACTGGTGGCTCCCCGGCTGGCTGGATCGCGTCCTTCCCCGGCTGCCGCTGGATACCGGCGACATCGAAACCCTGCCGGGCGGCAGCGCCGGTCCGTCGACGCGCCGGACCAAACCGACGAGTCCGGTGTCCGCGCGCGTCTGAGGACGCGACTGCGCATCGCAGCCATCGCTCGCCGCCCCCCTCAGGCGGCCATCCCCGGCGGTGCGCGCCCGGTCCGCCGCGACGCCGCACCCGCCGGATCCGGCGGATGCGCAGTCAGGGTGCCGTTGGCGTCGCCGGCCAGCGACCAGCCACCCTCGTGCAGCAGCCGGTGGTGCCGACGGCACAACAGGACAAGGTTGGCCAGTGACGTTGCGCCGCCGTCGGCCCAGTGCTCCCGGTGATGGGCGTCGGTCCACGGTGGGGG
>JALYXH010000144.1 GCA_030947185.1 Actinomycetota bacterium
GCCGGGGCAGCCGGAGCCGGCGGACCCGACCGACCGGCGCCGGCCCGGACGAGTGGGATCCGCAGCCGCTCGGCGCCGAGATCGGCCGCTTGCTCAGCGACCGCGGCTGGGAGGACACGGTGCGCACAGCCGGTGTCCTGCACCGCTGGGACGCCTTCGCCGGCCCGGAGCTGGCCGCGCACTGCCAGCCGGAGTCGCTGGTCGACGGCGAGCTCGTGCTCGTCGCCGAGTCCACGGCCTGGGCGACCCAGGTGCGGCTGCTGGCTCCGCAGCTGCTCGCCCGCCTCGCCGACCAGCTCGGCGCCGGCGTCGTACGCCGGGTCAAGGTGCACGGTCCCACCGCGCCGAGCTGGAGCCGCGGACCTCGTCGGGTGGCCGGCCGCGGGCCGCGGGACACCTACGGCTGAACGGTCCTCAGCCGCGTGAGGACCGGCAGGGCGAGTAGGGGGACCAATCCCCAGGTCCACTGATGCGCCACGGGCGCACACAGGCGGCTCGGATCACCCGGCCTGTCGGTCGGCAGGGGTAGAATCAGGACACACCCATCGGACGCCGCGCACCTTGCCGGCAGCCGTGCCCGAGTGGTCGAAACACTCGCGACGAGTGACCGGCCGCCCGTCCCCCGCCCAGGCGGGAGGAAGCAGCTTCGTGGCAGCGACAAGTCCGCTCGACAACGTCTCCAACAATGCCGCCAACGGCAACTACAGCGCCAGCTCGATCACCGTCCTCGAAGGCCTCGAGGCGGTCCGTAAGCGTCCCGGCATGTACATCGGCTCGACCGGTGAGCGGGGACTCCACCACCTGGTCTATGAGGTGGTGGACAACGCAGTGGACGAGGCGCTGGCCGGCTACTGCGACAGCGTCGAGGTGTCCCTGCTCGCCGACAGCGGGGTGCGGGTCACCGACAACGGCCGTGGCATCCCGGTCGACCGCCACCCGGTGGAGAAGCGGCCGGCTGTCGAGGTCGTTCTGACCACGCTGCACGCGGGCGGCAAGTTCGACGGCAAGTCCTACGCGGTCTCCGGCGGCCTGCACGGCGTCGGCGTCTCGGTCGTCAACGCCCTGTCCAGCCGGCTCGAGGTCGCGATCAAGCGCGACGGCTACCACTGGTCGCAGCCCTACGTCGGCAGCCGACCGGCCGAGCCGCTGCACCGCGGTGACGCCACCACGGAGCACGGCACCACCATCACCTTCTGGGCCGACGACAAGATCTTCGAGACCACCAACTACAGCTTCGAGACACTCTCCCGTCGGCTGCAGGAGATGGCTTTTCTCAACAAGGGCCTGCGGATCAGCCTGCGCGACGAGCGCGACGAGGTGCCGACCGAGGTCGTCTACGTCTATGCCGGCGGCATCATCGACTTCGTCAAGCACCTCAACGCAGCCAAGAAGGACACCGCGGTGCACGACAAGGTGATCTTCTTCGAGTCGGAGGGGCAGGGCATCTCCGCAGAGATCGCCATGCAGTGGAGCGGTGCCTACTCCGAGTCGGTCTACACCTTCGCCAACACGATCAACACCCATGAGGGCGGTACCCACGAGGAGGGGTTCCGGTCGGCCCTGACCGCCGTGATCAACCGCTATGCCCGGGACACCAAGCTGCTCAAGGAGAAGGACGACAACCTCACCGGCGAGGACGTCCGCGAGGGGCTGACCGCGATCATCTCGGTGAAGCTGGCCGAGCCGCAGTTCGAGGGCCAGACAAAGACCAAGCTCGGCAACACCGAAGCCAAGACCTACGTCCAGAAGCTCTGCAACGAGGCCCTGCGCGAGTGGTTCGACCGCAGCCCCGGTGATGCCCGCTCGATCATCAACAAGGCGTCCCAGGCCGCTCGGGCCCGGATCGCCGCCCGGCAGGCCCGCGACCTGACCCGGCGCAAGGGGCTGCTTGAGAGCTCGTCGCTGCCGGGCAAGCTGGCCGACTGCCAGTCTGGCGACCCGCGCGAGTGCGAGATCTACGTCGTCGAGGGCGACAGCGCCGGTGGCAGTGCCAAGGGCGGCCGCGACTCGCGGTTCCAGGCGATCCTGCCGATCCGCGGCAAGATCCTCAACGTCGAGAAGGCCCGCATCGACCGGGTGCTGAAGAACACCGAGGTCCAGGCGCTGATCACCGCGCTCGGCACCGGGATCCACGACGACTTCGACATCGGCAAGCTCCGCTATCACAAGATCGTGCTGATGGCCGACGCCGACGTCGACGGCCAGCACATCCGGACGCTGCTGCTGACGCTGCTGTTCCGCTTCATGAAGCCGCTAATCGAGGCCGGCCACGTCTACCTCGCGTGTCCGCCCCTGTACAAGCTCAAGTGGAACAAGCGCGGCGATGACGCCACCTATGCCTACTCCGACCGGGAACGCGACGGGTTCCTGGCCGAGCGGATGGAGCGCACCGGCAAGAAGGCCGACGACATCCAGCGGTTCAAGGGCCTCGGTGAGATGCCGGCGTCGGAGCTGTGGGACACCACCATGGACCCGGACAAGCGGCTGCTGCTGCAGGTCACCCTGGATGACGCGGCGACCGCCGACGAGCTGTTCGCGACCTTGATGGGCGAGGACGTCGAAGCTCGCCGGGCCTTCATCCAGCGCAACGCCAAGGACGTCCGCTTCCTCGACATCTGACCTCGGCCGCCCCGCCGCCCGACGGTGGCGCGTGCCACGTGAAACACCTGCGCCGGACTCCGGCAGCCAGAGAGGATCCCCGTGGTCGACATCGTGACTCCGCCGCCGCCCGGCGACCGGGTCGAGCCGGTCGGCATCGAAGTCGAGATGCAGCGCTCCTATCTCGACTACGCGATGTCGGTCATCGTCGGCCGGGCGCTGCCCGAGGTCCGCGACGGGCTCAAGCCGGTGCACCGGCGGGTGCTTTTCGCGATGTACGACAGCGGCTACCGCCCCGACCGGGGCTACTTCAAGTGCGCCCGCATCGTCGGTGACGTGATGGGCACCTACCACCCGCACGGCGACAGCGCGATCTACGACGCGCTGGTCCGGCTGGCCCAGCCGTGGTCGCTGCGCTACCCACTGGTCGACGGCAACGGCAACTTCGGCTCTCCCGGCAATGACCCGGCAGCCGCCATGCGCTACACCGAGTGCCGGCTGGCACCGCTGGCGATGGAGATGCTGCGCGACATCGACCAGGACACGGTCGATCTCGTCGACAACTACGACGGGCGCAACCAAGAGCCGACGATCCTGCCCAGCCGCATTCCCAACCTGCTGGTCAACGGCTCGGCAGGCATCGCCGTCGGAATGGCGACCAACATCCCGCCGCACAACCTGCGTGAGGTCTCCTCGGGCGTGCAGTGGTACCTCGACAACCCGGAGGCCACGCCGGACGAGCTGCTCACCGCCCTTCTCGAGCGGGTGAAGGGCCCCGACTTCCCCACCGGGGCGCTGATCGTCGGCAAGGACGGCATCGAAGACGCCTACCGGACCGGCCGCGGCTCGATCCGGATGCGTGCCGTGATCGAGGTCGAAGAGGACGCCAAGGGCCGGCAGATGCTCGTGGTCACCGAGCTGCCCTACCAGGTCAACCCGGACAACCTGGCCGAGAAGATCGCCGACCTGGTCAAGGACGGCCGGATCGGCGGCATCGCCGACGTACGCGACGAAGGCAACGACCGGCGCGGGCAGCGTCTGATCATCGTGCTCAAGCGCGACGCAGTGGCAAAGGTCGTGCTCAACAACCTCTACAAGCACACCCAGCTGCAGGACACCTTCGGCGCCAACATGCTGGCGATCGTCGACGGGGTGCCACGGACGCTGCGTCTCGACGAGATGGTGCGCTACTTCGTCGAACACCAGGTCGAGGTCATCGTCCGGCGGACGCGCTACCAGCTGCGCAAGGCCGAGGAGCGTGCCCACATCCTGCGCGGCCTGCTCAAGGCCCTGGACAGACTCGACGACGTGATCGCGCTGATCCGGGCGGCGGCGTCGGCGGAGGCGGCCCGCGGCCAGCTGATGGCGCTGCTCGAGATCGACGAGATCCAGGCCACCGCGATCCTGGACATGCAGCTGCGCCGGCTGGCCGCGCTGGAGCGGCAGCGGATCATCGACGAGGCGGCCGAGCTGGAGGCGCGCATCGCCGACCTGCAGGCGATCCTGGCGAGCCCGTCCCGGCAGCGCGAGATCATCGGCACCGAGCTCGCCGAGATCGTCGGGAAGTACGGCGACGACCGGCGGACCCGGCTGATCGCCTACGAGGGCGACCTGTCCGACGAGGACCTGATCGCCGAGGAAGACGTCGTCGTCACGATCTCCCGGACCGGCTATGCCAAGCGGACCAAGACCGACCTCTACCGGGCCCAGCGCCGCGGCGGAAAGGGGATCGTCGGCGCGGCCCTGAAGGCCGACGACATCGTGGACCACTTCTTCGTGACTACGACGCACCACTGGATCCTGTTCCTGACCAACAAGGGCCGGGTCTACCGGGCGAAGGCGCATGAGCTGCCGGAGCAGAACAGGGCAGCCCGCGGCCAGCACGTCGCGAACATCCTGGCGTTCCAGGGCGACGAGAAGATCGCCTCGGTCATCGACATCCACGACTACCAGGTGGCGCCGTACCTCGTGCTGGCGACCAAGCGTGGGCTGGTGAAGAAGACCGCCCTGACCGAGTTCGACTCGAACCGCACCGGCGGGCTGATCGCCATCAACCTGCGCGACGACGACGAGCTGATCGCCGCGTCGCTGATCAGTGCCGAGGACGACCTGCTGCTGGTCAGCCGGCAGGCGCAGTCCATCCGGTTCCGGGCCGACGACGACAGCCTTCGCCCGATGGGCCGGGCGACCAGCGGGGTGATCGGCATGCGCTTCAACAGCGACGACGAGCTGCTGGCGATGGAGGTCGTGCGCGACGGCGCCGACGTGTTGGTGGCCACCGACGGTGGCTACGCCAAGCGGACCAAGATCGAGGAGTACTCGCTGCAGGGCCGCGGCGGCAAGGGTGTGCTGACCGCCAAGATCGTCGCCAAGCGCGGGCAGCTGGTGGGAGCCCTCATCGTCAAGCCGGAAGAGGAGATCTATGCGATCACCTCGAACGGCGGCGTCATCCGCACCACCGCGCGCGAGGTACGCCGGGCCCAGCGCCAGACCATGGGCGTCCGGTTGATCGACCTGCCGGCCGGTGTCTCCGTGGTGGCGGTGGCCCGCAACGCCGAGCCGGAACCTGAGCCGGCTGGAGGGGCCGGCGCGTGAGCCCGGACCAGGCGCCGCCGACTGACCCGACGGCGACCGCGACGGAAGGGCCGGCCGCTCCGCCGCCGCCCGCGAACCCGCCG
>JALYXH010000145.1 GCA_030947185.1 Actinomycetota bacterium
GGGCGGGTGGTGCACGACCTGCAGATGCCGGGCCAGGACTACTTCATGGTCACCGGCGTGCGGCGGCATCGAGACCGGCTCTACCTGGGCAGCCTGGCGGACACGGCGATCGGCGTGGTCGACCTGCTATCCAGCCCGCGGTGGGGCAGCTAGCCTCGCTCGTCGTGATCAAGCTGCACCGGTCGAGCACCGACCAGGGCGGCCCGCCGCCCAGTCCCGGGCGCCGGGCACTCGGACTTCTGCTGGGCATCGTGGGTTGCACAGCGGTAGTTGCCGGCGCGCTCATCGCAGGTGCTCGCTACCAGCCTCTGAGCAGTCAGGCCGGCATGGCCGTGACCAGCCCTACCGAAAGCGCTGCCTTCGAGGTGGGCGGCCGCCGCTACCGGCAACTCGGGTACGACGACCGTAAGCAGATCACCTACGACTTTCGGTTGGCCAACAGCGGCCCAGTCGGCGTGACCGTCACACGGATCAGGCTGCGCTCAGTCGGCAGGTATCTGCTGCTCACGCCGGTTGGCTTCGCGCTCGGCAAGCCCTCAGGGCCCTCCGCGTTCGAGTCCTTCTCGATCGCGGCCGGCGACTCACGACCGGTCGTGCTGGCTGCGTACTTCGCCAACTGCGAGTTCGTCAGCCCACGCGCGGCCTCGCTCGTGACGGACGTGAGGGTCGACTACCGCGTGGCAGGCATTTCACGGCATGCGGTCGTTGCGCTACCCGAGACATTGCGAATCGGCTCCCCGCCAGTCCAGGGCTGCCCGCGAGCGACTCTCAGCAGCAGACCCCCAGGCTAAGCCGACGGACGACTGCTACTTCGGCGCAACCACACGGCCGCGAAAATCATGACCGCACCGAGCGCCGCAAGGCCGGCACCCATGCCGGTTGTCGCAAGCGCACCGCTGGTCGCATCAGCCCTGGTCGCGCCCTGACCGGCCGCGTTCTGACCAGAGCTCTGGCCACTCGCGCCCCCGGACCCTCCCGCGGTTGTGGAGGTGCCTCCGCCGCCGTCCCCACTCGGCTTGGTCGGACTGTCGAACCAGCTGCATTTCGGCGGGTGTCGGAGGATGGGGTCGTTCTTGTTGTACTGGGTGCAGTCGGCGAAGCCGGCGTCCTTCACCGCAATCGTCCCGGGCGAGAACACGGACGGGCTCGCACAGGTGGGCAGGCCGCCGAGCGCGTTGCTCGTCGGCGCGCCGTGGGACGAGACGTTGCTGTCCCAGCAGTTCCCCGAGCCCTCGTCGTCCCACCAGAAGTCCAGGCCGTTGGGCAGCACCTGACCATTGCGGCTAAGACCCATCGTGTTGAACCGCTGGTGGTTGCCGTTGGAGGTGTCGAACTGCTTGGTCGGGTCGAACTCGTTGCGCAGCGCCGCCGGTACCCAGAGCAACATGGTGCCCTGTCGCCAGTTGTCGTAAATGAAGTCGTGGTCGACCGAGTTGTAGTTGCCGCCCGCGATGATCACGCCGGTACCGACGGGAACCGGCACCGACGGGCAGACCGCGCCCTGAAGGTACCCCCGGTCCTTGATCGGACGGTCGCAGACGTTCTTGTCGACGTACTGCGTGTAGTAGTTCGAGTTGTTCGCGTAGATGTTGTTGTTGGTGAACCGCGAGTGGTCCTGCGGCAAGCCGGGATGGTTAGGAAAGAAGCTGTCGACCGAGATGCCCGTCGCGTTGTTGTAGAAGTCGGTGTCGTGCACGAAGACCGAGTTACCTGCGGTGCCGGAGAAGCCCAACGTGTTGTCGTGGGACCGGCAGTGGCTGACTTCCACCGCCCAAGTGCTGGTGCTCATCGAGGGCGTGGGCAGGTCCTCGGCGTTGCGCTGCGGGCTGTCGTTCTGGTGCAGATCGTCCTGCCCACCCGGGTAGATCCCTGAGTCACCGTTGTAGTAGGCCTCGCAGTTGCTGAACAACCCATGGTCGGTGGCGAAGGCAAGGAAGCCGTACTCGTCGTTGGCCCTGGCAATCACTCGGTCGACCGCAAAGCCGTCGCTCTCCATGACGTAGAGAGAGTTGAACTCCGACTGCTGCACCATGAAGTTGCGGAAGAAGACACCGTCAGCGCGGTCGGCACGAATCGCGTTCAGCTTTGTGAACTTGTCATCGATGAGGACGTCAGCCGGCGCCAGTCCGGTGCCTTCAATCTGCAGATCGCACATGTGCGTGCTGGGGTCGCAGGCAATCCCATTGGTGTCGGCTAGATGCGGGTTGTCGCCCAGGATCGCGATCATGTTCAGGTTGTGCGGGCAGTCGTACTGGTCCTGGTAGCTCAACGCGACAGGGCTGTTGCCCGCCATCGCCGGGGGACTCACCGGGTTCTGGATCGTGCCGATGTAGGCGCCGTCGGCGGCCGAGCTCAGGTGCGCGCAGTGATCGCTTTGCGGCTGCGTGCGCCAGTAGGCGTCGCTTTCGTCGTACACGCCTGGGAGCACATAGATGTTCGAGCCAGAGGCGCCCGCCGCGCTTTTCATGTTGTCGATCGCGTCCTGGATACTGTGAAAGGCGCACTCGGTGAGCAGGTGCTCGTTCTCGTCCTTCAGCGCTCCCGCCGGCATCGCGCTGATCAGGTTGGCACTCGCCGGCTTGCACACGACCCACGGGTGGGTTGCCGCGGCGTCGTAAGGGCGGTACGTCGGGACATGTCCGGTCCCGGCCGGGAACTCGTGAACTGGCCGCTCCTCGTGAGCGGAAGCAGCGCTGGCCGGAGCGACCACAGCCACCGTCAGCGCCGTAGCAACGGCGACCCTGGTCCAGCCACGACGGCGCACGGCACCTCCTGGTCGGGTCGCACCGTCCGGCCGGTCGCGAGCCCGCACCGTTGTACGCCGATCACCCCGCCGACGCCAGGAGGGTCGCCGGTCCTGACAGCCCTACCCGTGGTGCAATCGCGTCATGACAGCGGCGCATCGGTCGAGCTCGCTGGCCCTGTTGCACGGCCAGCCCGGTGACCCCTCCGACTGGCACCGCGTCCTGCCACTGCTCGACTCCCCCGACGCCGTCCTCGTCCCCGCCCGCCCGGGCTACGACGAGCAGCCCGCCACCGACTGGGCCGGCAACGCCCACTGGCTGCTCGAGCAGCTGCCGAGCGACCGGCCGGCGGTGATCGTCGGCTACTCGTGGAGCGGTGGGGTGGCCCTCGAGGCGGCCCTGCAGGCGCCGGACCGGGTGGGTGCACTGGTGCTGGTCGCATCGGTCGGCACCGCCGGCGCGCTGCACCTCGGCGACACCCTGTTGCAGCACCGGCCGATCTCGGCGGTGTCGGCGAGCTTCATGCGGCGGACCGGGCGGCGGATGACCGACACCTCGATCCGCAGCACCGGGAGCAAGCTCGACGACGAGGCCCGCGAGTACGTCGCCCAGCGTCTGGACGCCGGTCAGACCGGCCCCGACTGGACCGCCTTCCGGGTGGAGCAGCAGGCCCTGCTGCGTGACTCGGCGGGGATGGAGGCTCGACTCGGGCAGGTCGACGTACCGGTCACCGTCGTGATCACGACCCGGGACCGCTCGGTCCCGCCCGGCTCCCAGCTCGAGCTCGCTGCGCTGCTGCCGCGGGCGCGCATCGTGCCGGTGGTGGCCGGCCACCTGGTCCTGCTCGAGGACCCGGCGGCGGTGGCTGCAGCGATCCGGGAGACCGTCGCGGCGATCGGAGTCGGCGCCGCCCTAGGGTGAGGCCATGCACGCGGTAGTGGTCGGCGAGCCCGGTGGTCCCGAGACGATGAGCTGGCAGGCGGTGGCCGACCCGGTCCCGCAGCAGGGCGAGGTGCTCATCGACGTCGTCGCCAGCGGCGTCAACCGCGCCGACCTGATGCAGCGCCAGGGGCACTACCCGCCTCCGCCCGGCGCCTCGCCCTACCTCGGACTGGAATGCTCGGGAACAGTCGCAACCCTGGGCGACGGTGGGAGCGGCTGGTCGGTCGGGACCGAGGTCTGTGCCCTCCTCTCCGGTGGTGGCTACGCGGAGCAGGTCACCGTTCCGGCCGGGCAGCTGCTGCCGGTGCCGACGGGGGTCTCGCTGCAGGAGGCAGCCGCACTGCCCGAGGTGGCCTGCACGGTGTGGTCCAACGTCGTCATGTTCGGCCGGCTCGGCGCGGGCGACACCCTGCTGGTCCACGGCGGAGCCAGCGGCATCGGCACGTTCGCGATCCAGCTCGGCGTCGCCCTCGGCGCCCGCGTGTGCTGTACGGCGGGGTCGCCAGCCAAGCTGGACCGATGCCGCGAGCTCGGTGCCGACGTGGTGATCAACTACAAGGACGAGGACTTCGTGGAACGGGTGCGCAATGGCACCAACGGCCGCGGTGCCGATGTGGTCCTCGACAACATGGGAGCGAAGTACCTCGCGCGCAACGTCGACGTGCTGGCCCCTGACGGCCGGCTCGCGATCATCGGGCTGCAGGGTGGTCGCACCGCCGAGCTCGACATCGCCGCGGTGCTGGGCAAGCGCCTCCAGATCGCGGCGATGTCACTGCGCAGCCGGCCGGCCGGGCAGAAGGCCGAGATCGTCGCCGCCGTACGCGAGCACGTCTGGCCGCTCGTCGCGGACGGACGGATCCGCCCGGTGGTCGAGCAGGTGCTGCCGATGAGCCGGGCCGCCGACGCGCACCGGGCGATGGACGCCGACGAGCACGTCGGAAAGGTCCTTCTCACCACGGGCTGAGGCCGCCAGGGGTGTCGCGGGCAACCCGGCGGGGAGGATGGCCTCATGAGCCAGCCCGCGAATGCAGCACAGGGAGCCGAGATCGTCGTTGTCGGCCCGGACGGGGGCCCGGACGTCGCCGTGGACGGCGCACCCATCGAGGGCACTCCGGTCACCGACATGGTCGAGCAGCCGGCGAAGGTCATGCGGATCGGCACGATGATCAAGCAATTGCTGGAGGAGGTGCGGGCGGCACCGCTGGACGAGGCCAGCCGGGTCCGACTGCGTGAGATCCACCAGACGTCCGTCCGCGAGCTGGAGGCCGGTCTCGCCCCGGAGCTGCGAGAGGAGCTCGAGCGCATCACGTTGCCGTTCACCGACGACGTGGTGCCCACCGACGCCGAGCTGCGCATCGCACAGGCCCAGCTGGTCGGGTGGTTAGAAGGGCTGTTCCACGGGATCCAGACAGCGCTGTTCGCCCAGCAGATGGCAGCCCGCGCCCAGCTCGAGGAGATGCGCCGACGTGCTCTCCCCCCTGGGTCGGGCCCCAATCCGGCCGACCAACAGCAGCAGGCGTTCGGTCCGAACAGCTCGGGCGCCTACCTCTAGTCCGCTTCCGGCACCGGCTCGTCCGGCGGGGGGAGCAGGTAGCGAGTCGGATCTCTCTGCCAGCGCAGTCCGAACGGGTCGGTCCATTCCACCGTGCCGTCGGGGCAACGCCGCCAGGACCATCGGGTGAAGGTCTTCAGCCGATGATGCCGGCGACAGAGCAGCCCGCAGTTCTCGGTGTCGGTGCACCCACCGGAGTGGAAGGGGACGTTGTGGTCGGCGTCGCAGAAGGCCACTGCGGCGCTGCAGCCGGGGAAGACGCAACCACGGTCGGTCAACCGAAGGTGCCGGCGGGTGCGGACGCTCGGCAGGTAGCTGCGGTCCGAGACGGCGCGGACAGCACCACTGAGCGCGTCGGTGACCACAGCACGCCAGCGGGCGTCGGCGAACTGCTCGCGAGCCAGCCCGACAGGGATCGGTCCGTAGCCGGCGAGCTCGACGGGACCGTCGACCAGGCCGGCCCAGGTCGGCGCGTCGGCGTATAGGTGCACGGTGGCCCGCTGTCCGGACGACGCGCTCCGAGCTGCGCCAGCGCTGCCGCCGACCCCCTCGGTGCACAGCGTCACGAGCGTGTCGAAGCGGCGCTGGTCCAGCGTGCGCGGGTCCGCGGCGTCGGCAGTGGCGGCTCGGGCTTCCAGCGCTGCCCAGATGATGGCGATGTCTGGCGCCGGGCCGCTCAGATAGAGGCTGGCCTGGCCATCGGGCTCCATCCGGCGGGCAACCTGACGGGCCGCGCCGGCCCGCTCGGCCGCCAGTTCGGCTCCGAGCGGGTCGACCCTCACCACAGCTCGGCGGACGGCCCGGCGCAGCTCGGCCGGGGTGGCCCGCAGAACCGTGGCGCCGGCCGGACCCGGGCGCAGCGCCCGGGCCAGCACCTGCTCGCTCACCGCTGCGGCGGTGACCGGGTCGAGCAGCCGGGTCTCGCGCTCCAGCACCCGCGCATGGTCGTAGGACAGCTCCCCACGGTCCAGTGCCGCCCCGACCGCGGCCAGCGGACCGGCAAGCGCCCGGGCGGTGTCCACATCCGCTCGCGACGATCCCCCGGAGCCGAGGAGAGCGAGACGGACGTGCTCGCGGGCGAAGTCGTCCCGATCCGCCGGACGCTCGCCGGCCACCGCCACCACCGCATTGGCCTGACGGGCGGCCACCCAGCGGGCGGACCGCTCCCACGCCTGCAGGTGGGCCACCCGGTCGACGTCGTCGAGGGCGGCCGGGTCGACCTGGGACAGCAGGGTGATCGCTGCCGGTCCGGGGCCCACCGCGATAGCCGTGGCCAGCGCGCGGGCGCTACGGCCGACCGGACTGACCACACCGGCCACTCGCAGAACCGGAGAGACTGCCACTTCGAACATGTGTTCGATTATGCCACCAGGGGCCGACAGTTCCACCGGTCCACGCCGGGCCGTGGAGACAGTGCCAAAGCGTCGACTGCACAGCGCAGATGGCCTCAGGAGCTACCCGCCGTACACACGCTCGAGCACTCGCGCGACCCCATCGTCGTCGTTGCTCGCGGTCACCTCACTCGCGCCCGCCAGCACGTGCGGGTGGGCATTCGCGACCGCGACCGACGTGCCGGCCCAAGCCAGCATCGGCAGGTCGTTGGGCATGTCGCCGAACGCGATCACCTCAGGCGCACCGATGCCATGCCCCGTCGCCAACCGCTCCAGCCCGGAGGCCTTGCTCACGCCCAGCGCACTGATCTCGACAAGTCCCTGCTGGCTGGAGTGGGTCAACGTCGCCAGGCCGCCGGCCACCGCCTCGACACGCGCCAGCAGCGCGTCGGCGTCGAGGGTGGCGTGCCGGACGAGCAGCTTCACTGCCGGGGCCCGGACCAGGTCCTCGACCGGAGCGACCACCACGTCCACCGGGGGGAACCGGGCCGGGTACGCCGGCTCGTGGCCGAACCCACGCACCCCTCTTTCCACGGCGAACGACACCCCAGGAATGGCCGCCCTCAGCGCGGACACCACCGCAGCCGCCGCCGCCGGGCTCATCAGGTGCTCCTCCAGCACGCGTTCGGCGTGCAGGTCGTAGACGACTGCGCCGTTGGCGCAGATGGCCACGCCCCGATGGCCGGTCTGCGCGACGATCGGCGCCATCCAGCGCGGCGGCCGTCCGGTCACCAGCACCAGCAGGGCGCCGGCCTGCTCGACCAGCGCCAAGGCGGCCCGACTCCGGTCGGACACGGTGCCGTCCGAGCGCACGAGGGTGCCGTCGAGATCGGTGGCCACCAGTCGCGGCGCCCCGCGCAACGAGGAGCTCAGCGCACCGGCTCCAGCACCTCGCGGCCACCGAGCCACGGCCGCAGCGCCGCGGGCACCCGGACCGAGCCGTCGGGCTGCTGGTGGTTCTCCAGCAGAGCGACCAGGAACCGGGTGGTCGCCAGCGTGCCGTTCAGGGTCGCGACGGGACGCGGGCCCTCCGGCGTACGCATGCGGATGTTGAGGCGGCGAGCCTGGAACTCGGTGCAGTTGGAGGTCGAGGTCAGCTCCCGGTAGCGGCCCTGGGTCGGGATCCACGCCTCGCAGTCGAACTTGCGCGCCGCGCTCGTGCCGAGGTCACCGGCGGCTACGTCGATCACCCGAAAGGGCAACTCGAGCTTGCCGAGCATCTCCTTCTCCCAGCCGAGCAGCCGCTGGTGCTCGGCGGCGGCCTCGGCAGGCGGGCAGTACGAGAACATCTCGACCTTGTCGAACTGGTGCACCCGGATGATCCCGCGGGTGTCCTTGCCGTAGGACCCGGCCTCGCGCCGGAAGCATGAGGAGAACCCGGCGTAGCGCAGCGGCAGCGCGGCCTCCTCCAGCACCTCGCCGCCGTGCATCGCGGCCAGGGGTACCTCCGAGGTGCCGACCAGGTAGAGGTCGTCGGCCTCCAGCCGGTAGATCTCGGCGGCGTGCGCGCCGAGAAAGCCCGTGCCCTCCATGGCCTCCGGGCGCACCAGCGCAGGAGTGATCACTGGGACAAACCCCGCCGACACCGCCTGCGCCATCGCCAGGTTGACCAGTGCCAGCTCCAGCAGTGCGCCGACCCCGGTGAGGAAGTAGAACCGCGCGCCGCTCACCTTCGCGCCGCGCTCGGTGTCGATCGCGCCCAGCAGGGTGCCCAGCTCGACGTGGTCCCGCGGCTCCCACCCGTCGTAGGCCGGGATGTCCCCCACCGTCTCCAGCACCACGAAGTCGTCCTCGCCGCCGGGCGGCGCCCCGTCCTCGATGACGTTCGGTACGGCGAGCTGCAGCGCCCGCATCGCGGCGTCGGCATCGCTCTGGTCGGCCTCGGCCTCCTTGACCTGCGCTGCCAGTGAGCCGGCGCGGCCCAGCAGCTCCGCACGCTCGTCTGCGCCGGCCCGCGCCACCGACTTCCCCAGCGTCTTCTGCTCCGCGCGCAGGGTGTCGGCGCGGCTGACCGCCGCCCGGCGGCGCTCGTCCGCGGCGAGCAGCTCGTCGACGACCCCGTCGTCCTCCCCGCGGGCGAGCTGCGAGGCACGGACCCGGTCCGGGTCCGCACGCAGGAGCCGCAGGTCGATCACGGACCCGAGGCTACCGGGACGGCGTGCGAGCCCGCGGACCGACGGGTCGGTCGAGGAAATGCCGCCCTAGGGCGGCACAACCTCGAGCAGCGCAGGCGTCGAAAGCGATCAGCCCCCGCCCGAGCGCAGCCGCGCCAGCCAGGCCTCGGCATCGCGGAAGTCGGCGTCGGCGGTGCCCCGGCGCAGGGCCGGCGCCGTCGCGTCGGCCCGCGGGTAGGAGCCGAGGAAGCGGACGTCGGAGCAGATCCGGCGCAGCGCCGAGAGCGCCTCGCCGACCCGTGCGTCGGCGAGATGGCCCTCGCAGTCGATGGAGAAGCAGTAGCGCCCGAGCCCCGAGCCGGTCGGCCGCGACTCGAGCCGGGTCAGGTTGACGCCGCGGACGGCGAACTCGGTGAGGATCTCGAGCAGTGCGCCCGGATGGTCGTCGGCGATGAAGGCCACCAGGGTCGTGCGATCGGCTCCCGTGGCGACCGGCACCGGACCCGGCCGGACGGCCAGCACGAACCGGGTCACAGCGTCCCGGTTGTCCCCGATGTGCTCAGCCAGCACGTCGAGCCCGTAGCGCTGGGCGGCCAACGGGGCGGCCACCGCGGCGTCGTAGGAACCGGCCTTGGCCACCTCGGCGGCGGCCCCTGCAGTGGAGGTCGCCGGCGAGACGACCGCGTCCGGCACGTTCGCCCGCAGCCAGCGCCGGCACTGCGCCTCGGCGTGCGGATGGGTCGCGACGCTGCGGATCGACCCCAGCGACGTCCCCGGCCGGGCCATGAGCGCGAACGTCACCGGCAGCAGCACCTCACGCGCGATGTGCAGCGGCTCGCCGTAGGCCAGCTCGTCCAGCGTGGTGGCGACGGCGCCCTCGACCGAGTTCTCGAACGGCACCATCGCGCCGTCGGCCTCGCCGGTGCGGACCGCGTCCAGCGCAGCGGGGACACCCGCGTAGGGCAGCAGGTCGGCCCGGGCGGCAGCGCCCAGCGTGCGCAGTGCCGCCTCGGAGAAGGTGCCCTCCGGCCCGAGATAGGCGAGGCGGGCCGGCGGTACGCCGGGCATCGGGCTACGCGCCGGCCGCAGCGCGCTGGGCGGACCGGCGCGACCGGCCGCGCTGAGGGTCGAGCGACAGCGGCTGGCGTCCGCCCGGCGACCTGGTCGCGGTGCCGATGGCCTGCTGCTCCTCCGGCGACAGCGGCTGCTCGCTGGTCCCGCCGGCCACCCCCTTGGCGTAGGTGCGGGTCTCGCTCCTGCCGTTGATCGAGGTGATCACCAGCCCGTTGCCGGCGTCGTCGAGCAGCGCTGCCGAGAACGACAGCCGCCCGCCCATGTCGCCGAACGCGTCGTAGCGGACCACGGCGACATGCCGCAGCCCGTCGGCGATGTCCGCACGCAGGGCAGCAACCTCAGCTCTGGCGGCGCTCACCTCGGCCCGCAGCGCATCCGACGTGGTCGCCTGGCGACCGACCGCCGACAGCAGCTGCTCGCCGTCGCGGCCGACCTGCAGTGCCACGTAGGCACGCCGCATCCGGCGCAGCTTCCCCAGGCTGACCAGCACGAGCAGCAGCGCGAGCGCTGCACCGCCGGCAGCGGCGACAGCGACGATCTGCGCGGTTCGGAGGTCGAGCGGCACGGCACACCACTTCGCTGAAGACGGGGGGAAGCGGGATCTGACGGCAGCCTAACGGGCGACGGCACCCGCGGCGGCGCGGCGGCGCAGCGGCACGCTGGCTAGTCTTCGGCCATGGGTGCCGAGGGTCGGCCGGCCGATGGGGTGGTGGACCTCGGCTTCGCCCGCGTCGACACCGGCCGGGCCGCGCGGACCGGTGACCCGGAGGTGGTCTACGGGGCCGGGAAGTCCCCGGAGCAGACAGTGGCCATCCTCGACACGCTCCTGGCGACCGCCCCCGGCCGGCCGGCGCTGGTCACCCGCGCACCCGAGCCGACGCGTGCCGCCATCCGCCTGCGC
>JALYXH010000149.1 GCA_030947185.1 Actinomycetota bacterium
GTCGCCGCCGAAGCGACGACCGCCGTCCGAGCCGGTTTGCTGGGCTACGGGCTGGTGGTCGCCCTCAGACCGCGTGCGTGACCGGACGCTCCCACGCGGCTGACCACACCTGCGGGCCGACCAGGCCCTCGTCCGCGTCGAGGCCCTTGTCGGCCTCGAACGCGCGCGCTACCTCCGCCGACTGGCCGCCGAAGCGACCGTCCACTGCGATGCCCCAGCCGCGGTCGGCCATCCGCTGCTGCCACTGCCGCACGTCGCCGCGCTCGCTACCGACCAGCGCAGTGCTCAGCACGGTGCCCTGGAAGGCAGGGGCCGAGCCGCTGCGGGCCGCGGAGCCGGTGCTGGACCCCGACGACGAGGATGCCGACGAGGAGCCGTACGAGCGGGCAGCGGGTGCCGAGCCGCCGCCACCGCGGCCACGGCCGCAGACCGGCCACGGGGAGGTGCCCCGCTCGGAAGCGAGCCGGGCGGCCAGGGCGTCCTGGGTCGCGGCCGACGCGCTGGAGGGCAGTCCGCTCCCGCCGACGCTGCGCCAGGTCTGCAGGTCGAACTGGTAGGCGCCATAGAAGCCGTTGCCTGTGTTGGTGGAGTAGTCACCACCGGACTCGCAGTTGCGGATGCCGGCGAAGTCGACCGCCGAGGCGGCACCCGCTCCCGCGGCTGCGTCGGCCGCGAACAGGATCGCGGCCAGGCCGGGGGTGGCGATGGCCAGCCGGCGGCTGGTTGAACGCGCGGCCGAGGCTCGCCGGCCACTGTCGCGGCGGTGCTTGCCGTGGGCAAACAGAACAGAACGTGCCATGAGTGAGACCTCCGACGCCTACGAGGTCAGCTGTCGGGTTCGGGCGGAGAAGCCCGGCCGCGCTCTGCAAGGTGCGGCTACACCCCGAGGCCACCCTGGACGGGCGGCCGAGGAAACCGTGGGTCCCCCGCTCCTGCCGTGCTGTGTTCGAACGAAGGCGCTCGACCGGGGCAGGACTCGGCGTGACCGGTCAGGCGCAGCCGCGCGGGTCGCGCGGCCTACCTACAGTGACAGACCGGTCACGTCCGGACAAATTAGCGGCTCAGCTGGCGCCGTACTTCGCCATCAGCTCCTTGAGCTTGTCGACGAAGCGCAGCGACTCGTCGTGCTCGCGCTGCCAGACGTTGCGCCCGAAGATGACACCGGTGGCGCCGGCCTCCATCGACTGACGGGTCTTCTCCAGCATCGCGTCGTCGCCGGCCCGCTCGCCGCCGGAGAGCAGCACCAGCGAGCGGCCCGCCGAACGGACCACGTGGTCGACCGCGTCCTGCTCGGTGAACTCGGCGTCGACGTACTCCTTCTTCGCGCCCTTGGTCTTGCTCGGGTCCGGGAAGTTGACCTTGACGATGTCGGCCCCTAGCTCGGCCGCGACCCGGGCTGCATAGTCGATGGCGTAGAAGGAGTCCTTGCCGCCCTTCTCGTTGACCGCGGCGCCGCGCGGGTACGCCCAGACGATCACCGGCAGGCCGTAGCGCTCGGCATCCTGGCGGATCTGACGGAACCGCTCGAGGTCCTTCACCTGGGCCGGGGAGCCGACGTAGATCGTGTAGCCGACCGCGTCAGCGCCGAGCCGGACCGCGTCCTCGACCGTCGCGTTCGTGGGGGAGAGCGCCTCGTCGTCGGGGGGCAGCTCGGTCTTGCCGTTGAGCTTGAGCACGAGCGGCACCTCGCCGGCGTAGTCCCAGTAGAACTTCTCCGCCGTGCCGATCTGGATGGCGATGCCGTTGAACCCGCCCTCGACGGCGAGCTTGACGATGTACGCCGGGTTGCCCGCCGCCGGGTTCGGGAAGAAGTCGCGTGGCCCGTGCTCCAGACCCTGGTCGTAGGGGAGGAACAGCGCCGTCCCGTTCTGCAGGCCGTGCTGGAACAGGATCCGGTTGAGCCTGGCCTTCTTACCGGTGCTCAGGCCCATCTCGGACAGTGACGGTCGCTGCGCCATCTCGAGTTCTCCCGACATCGCCCCGGCCGGCGTCGTCGCCGACCGCGTGTGACGGGAGTCTGGCACAACCGGCCGTTCGTGAAACCGCAGGTCGGCAGCGGTCAGGGATGCTTGCTGATGTCGGCTTCGACGGCATCCCAGGCCTTGCGCGCGGCGATCAGCACCGGGTCCCAGACCGGTGCGAACGGCGGCGCGTAGGACAGGTCGAGGGAGAGCACCTCTTCGACCGTCATCTCGTTCCAGATGGCGGTGGCCAGCACGTCGATCCGCTTGGCCGCGCCCTCCTTGCCGACGATCTGCGCGCCTAGCAGCCGGCCGGACCGGCGCTCGGCGGTCATCTTCACCCGGATCGGCTGCGACCCCGGGAAGTAGCCGGCCCGGGTCGTTGAGTCGACGGTCGCCGTGACGAACCGGAAGCCGGCCTCGGTCGCCTCCCGTTCGGACAGTCCGGTCCGTGCCACTTCGTACTCGCAGATCTTGGTGACCGCCGTGCCGATGACCCCGGGAAAGGTCGCGTAGCCGCCGCCGATGTTGATCCCGGCGACCCGGCCCTGCTTGTTGGCGTGGGTGCCCAGCGCCACCACCACCCGTGCCCCCGACAGCCGGTGCCGGCTCTCCACGCAGTCCCCCGCCGCCCACACCCCCTCGGCCTCGGTGCGCATCCGCCGGTCGACGGCGATCCCGCCGCTGACCCCGAGCGGCACGCCGGCCGCCTTCGCCAGGGCGACATTCGGGCGTACGCCGAGCCCGAGCACCACCAGGTCGGCGGGGAGCTCCCGGTGAGCGGTGTGCACGGCACTGGCCCGGCCGCCGACGGTGTCGATGCCCGTCACGCCCTCGCCCAGCACCAGCTCGATGTCCATGCCACGAACCGCGTCGGCGATGTAGCGGCCGATGTCCGGGTCGAACGTGCGGATCGGCGTCTCCGACAGGTCGACGATGGCGACCTCGAGGCCGCGGCTCTTCACCGCCTCGGCGATCTCGAGCCCGATGTAGCCGCCGCCGACGACCACCACCCGCTTCACGTCGCCGGAGTCCAGCTCGCGGCGCAGGGCGACGCCGTCGTCGAGCACCTGGACGCCGTACACCCCGTCGGCGTCGATGCCGGGCACGTCCGGCCGGGTCGGCACCGACCCGGTGGCGATCATCAGCTGGTCGAAGGACTCGTCGGCGACCGCACCCGTGCCCAGGTTCCGCACCCGCACGGTGCCGGCGTCGAGGTCCACCTCCTCGACCTCGTGCCGGATGCGGGCGTCGATGTCGAGCTCGGCGAACTCGGCGGGCGTCCTGGTGACCAGCTGGTCCTGATCGCTCAGGACGTCCCCGACGAAGTAGGGGATGCCGCAGGCGGAGTACGACGTGTAGGACCCACGCTCGAAGGCCACGATCTCCAGCTCGTCGGCGGACCGCCGGCGGCGCGCCTGCGAGGCAGCGCTCATGCCGGCCGCGTCGCCGCCGACCACTACCAACCGGTCTCCCACAGGTCCGCCTCTCGGGGGGGTCGCGCGCAGGGAGCAACCGTAGGCTGCGCACAGCCGATCTGCGCTCGACCCGACCCGCGGACGGCCCGGCGCAGGGCGGAGGTCGGGTGTCGGTCAGCCTGCACGGGTTGACGGGGCTCGCCGTCTACCTCGTCGTGTTCGGCATCGTCTTCGCCGAGTCCGGGCTGCTGCTCGGCTTCTTCCTCCCCGGCGACACGGTGCTGTTCGCCGCCGGCCTGCTGGCGGCCGACCGGTCGGCCGGCGTCCGCCTGCCCGTCCTGGTGGTCGGCGTCGTCGTGCTGGCGGTCGCGGGAGACAGCGTGGGGTACGCCTTCGGCAGGCGGGCCGGGCGTCCTCTGCTCGCCCGGCGGGACGGCCGGCTGCTCAACCAGGCCAACGTCGCCAGGGCCAGGACGTTCTACGCGCGCTTCGGGGCCGGCGCCGTCGTGGCGGCGCGCTTCGTCCCATGGGTGCGCACCTTCACGCCGATCCTGGCCGGCGTGGCCGAGATGCGGTACCCGGTCTTCCTCGCCGCCAACGTCGTGGGCGCGCTGGTCTGGGGCGCCGGGCTGCTCGTCCTCGGCTACGCCGCTGCCTCGATCCCGCTGCTGCGCCACGCCAGCTACGCCGTGGCGGTTGCCGTCGTCGCGCTGTCCGCCGTACCCGGGCTGGTCCGGTGGCGGCGCAGCCGGGGTGCCAGCCGGCGCAGGTAGCCTCGGTGCAATGAACCTCGCCGTGAACTTCCTCAAGGCGGACTCCGTCATCCAGACCTTCGGCCTGGCAGGGATCTTCGTCATCCTGTTCGCGGAGACCGGGTTGCTCATCGGCTTCTTCCTGCCCGGCGACTCCCTGCTCTTCACCGCCGGCCTGTTCGCCTCGACCGGCGCCACGGCCGCTGTGCACTTGTCGCTGCCGGTGCTCCTGATCGGCTGCCCGGTCGCGGCCATCCTCGGGGCGCAGGTGGGCTACCTGATCGGACGGCGAGCGGGCCCGGTGCTGTTCGACCGCACCGACAACAAGCCCTTCAAGCGGGAGTACGTCGACCGCGCCGAGCACTACTTTGACCGCTACGGCGCCGGCAAGGCCGTCGTGCTGGCCCGGTTCGTCCCGATCATCCGCACCTTCATGAACCCGATGGCCGGCGTCCTGGAGATGCCGGCCCGCACGTTCACCCTGTGGAACGTCGTCGGTGGGCTGGTCTGGACCGAGCTCGTCCTGGTGCTCGGCTACACCCTCGGCAAGAGCGTCAAGGGCATCGACAAGTACCTCCTGCCCATCGTGGCGGTGATAGTCGTGCTGTCGCTGCTGCCGGTCTTCCGCGAGATCAGCAAGGCCCGGCGCCGGTAGCCCGAATGGCCTAAAGCCTCCGCCGTCTCCTGCCGATCAGGGAGCCGGGGCGGACAGGCCGCTCGACCGCGCGGCCGGCAGGAGAGCGCATGTCCGATCGCGTTCCGGTGGGCGGCGGCTCGATCCGGTCGAGCACCCGTCGCTGGAGCGGCGGCTGGTTCGCCGAGAGCCACTGGCCGACCCTGCTGCTCACCGTGACCATGGTGGTCGTGGCCGGCGCCCTGTGGGAGCTGCCCCTCCTGCACAAGCCGATGCTGACCGTGCCCGGGCCGCACCTGCGCTGGTGGATGCTGATGCCGGCCTTCGTGGTCAGCGAGACGTTCGTCCTGCACGTCCAGGTCAAGCGCGAAGCGCGCACCATCTCTCTGTCCGACCTGCCGCTGGTCCTCGGCCTGTTCTTCGCCGCGCCCGGCGCGCTGCTGGCCGCCCGCCTGGTCGGAAGCGTGGCCGTCTACGTCCTCTGGCGGCGCCAGCACCCGCTCAAGGCCGCCTTCAACGCCGGCCAGCTGTTCGTCGAGGTCACCGTCGCGGTGCTCGCCTTCCGGCTGATGCGGGGCGTCCCTGACCTGAGCCTGCGTTCCGCGGTGGCCGCACTGCTCGCGACGTCGCTCGCCGGCGCGGTGACCGCCACGCTGGTCATCGTGGTCATCGCGCTCAACGAGGGCCTCAACCGGCTGCGCGAGCTCGGCGTCGGCATCCGCTCCGGTGTCGCCATCGCCAGCGGCGTCACCACCATCGCCCTGCTCGGAGTGGCGGCGCTGGCCTTCGACGTCCGCTCCGGCGTGCTGCTGGTCGCCATGGTCGGGCTGCTGATGTACGCCTACCGCGAGTACGCCTCGCTGTCCCGCCGGCACCTCTCGCTCGAGCGGCTGTTCCAGTTCACCCAGGTCGTGAGCTCCTCGCCGGAGATGGACGAGGTGCTGAGCTCCCTGCTCCACCAGGCCCGCGAGCTGCTCCGCTCCGAGTACGCCGAGGTCGTGGTCTGGACCTCGTCGCACCGCGGGCGGGCCGGCGAGACCGGCGTACGCGTCGCCCTCGACGGCACCTCGGGCATGACTCGCAGCCCCGTCACCGACGCCGACGGCGACGCACGGGTGCTGGAGCGGGTGCTCTCGACCGGCGACCCGTTGCTGGGCCGACGCGGCAGCCGCGAGGCGATCGAGCGGGACTGGCTGGTGGCCCGCGGCTTCCGCGAGGCGGTGGCCGCGCCGCTGCGCGGTGACGCCGGTGTCACCGGCATGCTGGCCGTCGCCAACCGGCTCGGTGACGTGCGCACCTTCGACCTCGACGACATCCAGCTCCTCCAGACGGTGGCCAACCACGCCTCCGTGGCGCTGGAGAACGGCCGGCTGGTGGAGCAGCTGCGGCACGACGCCTTGCACGACGCGCTCACCGGTCTGCCCAACCGGGTGCTGCTCCAGCGCCGCCTGGTGGCCCGCTTGGACGCGCTGGTCAGCCAGGCCGAGGACGGCTTCGGCGTCATGATCATGGACCTCGACGGCTTCAAGGAGGTCAACGACACCTTGGGCCACCAGCAGGGCGACCTGCTCCTGCGCGAGGTGGGCCGGCGGCTGGCCGAAGCGATCCGACCCGGTGACACGGTGGCCCGCCTGGGCGGCGACGAGTTCGCGCTGCTGATCAGCGACATCGGCGACCCGCTGGTGGCGGTGGGCACCGGCCTGCGGCTCCTGCAGGCACTGGACGACCCGATGCTGATCGACGGGACCGAGGTGCAGGTGCGTGCCTCGCTCGGCGTCTCCCTCGTTCCCGGCCACGGCAACGACGCGACCGCCCTGCTCAAGCAGGCCGACATGGCGATGTACTCGGCCAAGCAGGGCGGCACCGGCGTCGTCGTCTACCAGCCCTCGATCGACACCAGCTCTCCGGAGCGGCTGGCCCTGGTCGGCCAGCTCCGGGCCGCACTGGCCTCCTCCGACCAGATCGTCGTGCACCTGCAGCCGCAGGCCGCGGCCAGCACCGGGGAGATCACCGGTTTCGAGGCCCTGGTGCGCTGGCAGCACCCGACCCGGGGGCTCATCTACCCGGACTCGTTCGTGCCTCTGGCCGAGCGCTGCGGACTGATCCGCCCGCTCACCTCCGCCGTCCTGCGCAGCGCCGTCACGGCGGCGACGCAGTGGCAGCGGCCCGGGCGACCGCTGTCAGTTGCCGTCAACGTCTCACCGCGCTGCATCCTGAACGACGACCTCGTCGGTGAGGTCGCCTCCCTGTTGAGCTCGACCGGTCTGTCGGCCGAGCAGCTGACGCTGGAGATCACCGAGTCGAGCGTGATGAGTGACCCGGGGCGCACGATCGCCATCCTGGCCGCGCTGGCCGAGCTCGGGGTCCGGCTGTCGGTCGACGACTTCGGCACCGGCTACTCGTCGCTGGCCTACCTGCAGCGGTTGCCGGTGGACGAGATCAAGATCGACAAGAGCTTCGTCATCGACATGAACACCAGTGAGGGCGACCACGCCATCGTCCGCTCGATCGTGGACCTGGGCGCCAACCTCCACCTGGACGTCGTCGCCGAGGGTGTCGAGACCGACCAGGCCTGGGCAGCCCTGCGCGAGATGGGCTGCAAGTCCGTACAGGGCTACCGGCTGGCCCGGCCGATGCCGGCGGAGGAGATCCCCGGCTGGCTGGCCGCCTACCGCCCGCCGTACGTCGGGGACGACGGCGGCGACCGGGGCACCGTGCTGCCCCTGCAGCGTCCCGCCGCCACCGTCCTCCCCTTCCAGCTGGGACGATGACCGCCGCCCCGGTCGAGGCCGCGGACTCGAGCCCGGACGACGTCGTCATCGGAGCGCTGCGCCCGGGCGAGCTGCCTGCGCTGGCTGCCGTCCTGGCTGATGGTCTGGCCTTCGCGCCGCGCGTCATGGAGAAGCTGCTCGCCGGGCGGATCGCGAGTGGTAGCGCTCCGCTTCTGCTGGTGGCCCGCCGCCCGGGTGGGTCGCGGTCCGAGGTGCTCGGGGGCGCCCTGCTCGACACCGTCCGACCGGTCGCCGGTGGCCGGCTCTTCACCCGGGTCGGGGTGGCACCGATCTGGCAGGGACGCGGCGTGGGCAGGGCGCTGGCCGCGGCCCTGTGCGCCGAGCTCCCCCCCGTGCGGCCGCCCCTGTCCGTGGAGATAGACCCGGCCGACGCGCGGTCGTCCGCGATCGGCGCCCACTGGGGGCTACGCCCCTACCAGCGCTCGCTGCGCCTGGAGTACGACCTGACGACCCCTGCACCCGGGGCCGGTCACGACCTCCGGCCCGGCCACGACGGCCACCCTGCTGTCCGGGTGAGCCGGCTGAACGACGGCGGCGAGCCCTCGGAGGCGAGCTGGCGCCAGGCGTTCGAGGTCTACGCGACCGTCTCGTTGGACCTGCCCGACCGCGCCGGAGCGCCGCAGCCCGACTACACCATGTTCCGGGCGCAGCTGCCGCTAGCCGTTGGCGTGCACCTGGCCTGGGTCGACGGCCGGCCGGTGGGTGTCAGCGCGGCGGCGCCGGCCCAGGACGACCAGTGGTGCATCTTCCTGACCGGGTCGGTGCGCGCTGCGCGCCGTTCGGGTGTGGCCCGTGCCCTGAAGGCCGCCGTCCACCAGACCGCCCGCCAGCAAGGTGCCAGGTCGATCAGCACCAGCACCCTCGAGAGCAACCTGGCGATGCTCTCGCTCAACCGATCGCTGGGCTATCGCGTGGTCGGCGGCATCTCCCGGCTGGAGATCTGAGGCGTGCCGAGGTGCCGCACCACCGCCCACGGGTCACATCGGTCACAGCGTTCCCGCGGCTGCTCCATTCGGCTTAGCTAAGTCACTCCCTGCGGCCGACGCAAACCACTGTGCGTTCATCGATAGTTACTGAGGGTGCCCATCCTGCCGCCGGCAGGCCGGCTCCGCGTCTGCACCTTGGAGGACTCGTGTCACCATCCGCTCTCGGCTTCCCGCCGGGCGCGCTGGGCCTGCCCGGCGACAGCCGGTCTCCCGCCGCGTCCCGTCGGCTTCGAGCCCGAACGGCTGCGGCCCTGTTGGGCGTGGCCATCACGCTGCCGACGGTGTTCACGGCCGCGTCGCCGGCCACCGCCGGCGAGCCCGGCGGTGCCTTCGTCCTGCGCACCGCCCCGGGCACGCTGTCCTCGGTCTCGGCCGAGGTCCGCTCACTGGGCGGCACGGTCTCCCGGACGATGACCTCCTTCGACACGATGGCCGTCAGCGTCAGCGGCCGGGCCCTGGCCACCCTGCGCCGGGACGCCCGGGTGCTCTCAGCCACCCCGAACGCCGCCCTGCACCTCAACGGCGCCACCTACGACGCCAACTCCGACAACTACTCCTTGATGAACCAGGAGAACGCCGGCGGTAGCCGGCAGGCCTGGGGCAACAACAATGCCGACGGACACGGCATCGACGTGGCGCTGATCGACTCGGGGGTGGCTCCGGTGGCCGGCCTGAACGACGCCGGCAAGGTGCTGCACGGCCCCGACCTCTCGCCGGAGTCGCAGAACCCGGCCACGGCCACCCTGGACACCTTCGGCCACGGCACCCACATGGCCGGCATCATCGCCGGGCACGACACCGGCGCCTCGGTGTACTCGAAGAACTCCAACGACTTCCTCGGCGTTGCTCCGAACGCCCGGATCGTCTCGGTCAAGGCCGCCGACGCGCTGGGCAGCTCTGATGTCTCCCAGGTCATCGCGGGCATCGACTGGGTGGTCCAGCATGCCCACGACCCGGGGATGAACATCCGGGTGCTCAACCTGTCCTTCGGCACCGATGCGACTCAGTCCTACGCCCTGGACCCGTTGGCCTTCGCCACCGAAGTGGCCTGGCGAGCCGGCATCGTCGTCGTCGTCTCGGCCGGTA
>JALYXH010000152.1 GCA_030947185.1 Actinomycetota bacterium
GGCTGCGGACCGGGCGCCCCCGGCCATCGGGCGGCCGGCGCCGCCGCCGCCGCCGCCGCTAGCATCCGGGCCTACCGAGCCGGACCCGTCGTGGCGCCCGGCCTGTCGAGCTAGGAGCAGCCGTGCCCGCACTGCGTCCCCGCCGGTCCTGTCTCGCGGTCCCCGGCAGCTCCACCAAGATGCTGGGCAAGGCCCAGGGGCTGCCGGCCGACCAGGTCTTCCTCGACCTCGAGGACGCCGTCGCGCCCGGGGCCAAGGAGGATGCCCGCAAGAACATCGTGGCCGCGCTCAACGAAGGCGACTGGGCCGGCAAGACGCGGGTGGTCCGGGTCAACGACCTGACGACGAAGTGGACCTACCGGGACGTCATCGAGGTGGTCGAGGGGGCCGGCCCCAACCTCGACGCGATCATGCTGCCCAAGGTGCAGAACGCTGCCCAGGTGCAGTGGCTGGACATGCTGCTCACGCAGATCGAGGCGACGCTGGGCTTCGACCGCCCGATCGGCATCGAGGCGCAGATCGAGAACGCCCAGGGCCTGATCAACGTCGACGAGATCGCGTTCGCCTCCGACCGGATCGAGACGATCATCTTCGGGCCGGCCGACTTCATGGCGTCGATCAACATGCCGTCGCTGGTGGTCGGGGCGCTCAACCCGGACTACCCCGCTGACCCGTTCCACTACGTGCTGATGCGCATCCTGATGGCGGCGCGGGCCAAGGGCGTGCAGGCGATCGACGGTCCGTTCCTGCAGATCAAGGACGTGGCCGGCTTCACCGCGGTGGCCAAGCGCTCGGCGGCCCTGGGGTTCGACGGGAAATGGGTCCTGCACCCGGGCCAGATCGAGGCGGCCAACGAGGTGTACGCACCGCGCCAGGAGGACTACGACCACGCCGAGCTGATCCTCGACGCCTACAGGCACGCGACCGAGGTGCAGTTGGCCGGGGCGGTCATGCTCGGCGACGAGATGATCGACGAGGCGAGCCGCAAGATGGCCGAGGTGATCGCTGCGAAGGGCAGGGCAGCGGGCATGGCCAGGACCGAGAAGTACGAGCCCCCGGCGTCCTAGCGCCCGTCGCGCAGCCTCAGAAGGAGCCGTAGTACTTGTGCAGGATGTCGAGCGCCCAGCCGTAGCCGGACGGTGACTGCCACTCGGCGGCCGGCTCGACGGCGGTGCCCTCGCCCCACTCGTTGAAGGTGGTGGTCAGCTGCCAGGTGGTGCGGCTGGCGCGCATCCGGGCGACCGCGGCGTCGAACGCTCCGGCGTCGCGGACCAGCCGCGGGGCGGCCTCGTTGTAGAGCCAGAAGCCGGGTGAGACCGAGTAGGACCACGGGCCCAGAGACGGGATCTCGCGGTTGGCCGGCGCGTACTCGTGCCAGGCGTCCGGCAGCGACTGGCAGCCGGTCCAGCCGGGGATGCGCTTCTGGACGACGTAGAAGTCCGGCGCTGCCTGCTTCCAGCGGTTGACCATCTCGCAGGTGTCCGAGCTGTCCGGCCAGACGAACACGACGGGCTTGCCGTTGAACGTGAGGTAGTTGGTGCTGCCGGCGTACCGCGCCTTGATGTAGTCGAGGTCGTTGCGGATCTGGGCCACCGTCGGGTTCGAGAAGCCCTCCCTCTCGTAGTAGATGGCCCATTCGAACGGCGTGCCGGCAGCCGCCTGCATGTCGACGGCGAAGGCGTTGTCGGTGACATACGCGGCGAAGTCGGTGCTCGGGCTGGCCGGCGCCTGACCCCACCAGGAGGCGATGGCCGCCTTGATGCCGCCGTAGCGCATCTGGTCCATCTGGCGGCGCACGGTGGCCGGGTCCTGGCTGCTGTATCGACCCGCGGTCGGGTGGTACCGGGTCCCGGGGATGTCGAAGCTGGACGGGTACCAGCCGTAGTAGAAGGCGGCGCTGACCTGGTCGGCACCGCCGTACCGCGGTGCGCTCTGGGTCACGGTCAGCGCGCCGGTGGAGGCGGTCCAGACGATGCTGCCGCCGGCGAAGTCGTTGCGCCGGCCGCCCGGGACGGCGTACTCGTCGCTGGTCGGGAAGCCCAGCGACCCGTTCTCCCAGCCGAGGCTGCCCCAGCGGTCCCGGATGGCCCCCCCGATGCTGTGCGCACCGGTGCCGGGACTCCAGTAGACCGACGCACCCTGGAAGTGGCTGTAGGCGCCGGGCCGAGCCGGGGTGGTGGTCTCGTTGGTCACCGGGAAACCGAGGCCGCTGCTCTCGCCCCCGGCGCCGAGCCACTTCTCGCGGATCGCGCCGAGCACGTTGTGCGCCCCGGTGGCGGGGCTCCAGTACACCGAGCCGCCCTCGAACGTGTTGTAGGCACCGACCTTGGTGGGCGTCGGCGTCTCGTCGGAGGTCGGGAAGCCGAGGCGGCCGTTCTCCCAGCCTTCGGCACCCCACTCGCCGCGGATGGCCCCGGCGACCAGGTGGGTGCCCGTCGCGGGGCTCCAGTAGAGCGAGCCGCCCTGGAAGTGGTTGTACGCACCGGGGCGGCGAGGGGCGGCGGTCTCGTTGGTCACCGGGAAGGCGAGTCGCGAGGCCGCCGCACCCAGCCGGTCGTAGGTGGCCCGGATGTCACCGTCGACACTGTGCGGCCCGGTCGGCTGGCTCCAGTAGACGTCGCCACCGGTGAAGTGCTCGACGACCCCGCCGGCGACCGGGAGCTCGTCCGACGTGCACGGGCCGAGGAACGAGCCGGCCGCCCCGATGCTGCTCCAGTAGTAGCCGATCGCGCCCACCGGCTGGCAGCCGGCGGCGCGGGCGCTTGGCGTGAGCTGCAGTGCCCCACCGGCCACGGCAGCGGCCAGCGCCACCGCAGCGGCGAGCGGCCGGCGCAGCGGGTGGTGGCGCACGACAGTGGTGCGGTGCATCGAGACTCCCGGGGTTACCAGAAGAATCGACCGGGCGAGGGGCCGTCTTGAGGCGCCAGGTCAGTAGCCGGTGGTGCCCGATGTCGTGCCGCTGTGGGAGACCAGGGCGACGATGGCGATGACGTAGACGATCGTCAGGGCCAGGAACACGAAGCCCAGCACGATCCCGGCGGTCGCCAGGCCGCTGCCGCCCTCGCCACGGTCGCGGATCTGCCGCTTGGCGATGAACCCGAAGATGATCCCGAGGGGCCAGAAGACGAAGGCGAACACCAGCGACAGGATCGCCATCGTGTTGGTGCCGCGCTGCTGGGCGTAAGCCTGGCCGTACGGCTGCTGACCCGGCGGCTGGCCGCCGTACTGCGGCTGACCGGCCGGCGGCTGTCCGCCGTACTGCTGCGGCTGGTTGCCGGGTTGCTGGCCGACGTCGCTCAACGGGTCCTCCTCGCTCGCCCGACCTGCGCGTCGGCCGGTGCTCGGCATGATGCACGCTGCGAGCGCCTGGGGCGACTGGCTCGCGGATGCGGACCCGGGCGGATGTCGGAGATACTGGGAGGCACGCCCGGTGCGGGTACCGGCGGTTGCTCCGCCGGCGGCCGCAGGCACCGCCTCTGTGGAAGGACACCCGATACCCGATGGGACGACTCGCGCAGACCGAGGGGCTCACGGACATCCAGCAGGAGATCCTTGCGACGGTCCGCACCTTCGTGGACAAGGAGATCCTCCCGTACGCCACTGAGCTGGAGCACAAGGACGAGTTCCCCGAGGCCATCGTCGAGGGGATGAAGGAGATGGGTCTGTTCGGGCTCATGATCGACGAGGAGTACGGCGGCCTCGGCGAGTCGCTGCTCACCTACGCGCTCGTGGTCGAGGAGATCGCCCGCGGCTGGATGAGCATCTCCGGCGTCATCAATACGCACTTCATCGTGGCCTACATGATCAAGCAGCACGGCACCGAGGAGCAGAAGCAGCACTTCCTGCCGAGGATGGCGACAGGCGAGATCCGCGGGGCGTTCTCCATGTCGGAGCCGGGGTGTGGGTCCGACGTCTCAGCCATCAAGACCAAGGCGGTCCGTGACGGCGACGACTTCGTCATCAACGGCCAGAAGATGTGGCTGACCAACGGCGCCCGGGCGGGCGTGGTCGCCCTGCTGGTCAAGACCGACCAGGGTGCCGACTCGGTCTACAAGAACATGACCACCTTCCTGGTCGAGAAGGAGCCCGGGTTCGGTGCGGTCGGCAACGGTCTCACCGTGCCCGGCAAGATCGAGAAGATGGGCTACAAGGGTGTCGAGTCGACCGAGCTGGTGCTTGACGGCACCCGGGTGCCTGCGTCGTCGGCCCTCGGCGGCGAGGACGGCGTCGGGCGCGGGTTCTACCAGATGATGGACGGCGTCGAGGTCGGCCGGGTCAACGTCGCGGCGCGCGGTTGCGGGGTGGCCAACCGGGCCTTCGAGCTCGGCATCGCCTACGCGCAGCAGCGGGAGACCTTCGGCAAGCCGATCGCCCAGCACCAGGCGATCCAGTTCAAGTTGGCCGAGATGGGCACGAAGGTCGAGGCGGCCCACCAGATGATGGTGATGGCAGCTCGCAAGAAGGACTCCGGCGAGCGCAACGACGTCGAGTCGGGGATGGCGAAGTACCTCGCCTCGGAGTACTGCGCCGAGGTGGTCTCCGACTCCTTCCGCATCCACGGCGGCTACGGCTACTCCAAGGAGTACGAGATCGAGCGGCTCTACCGCGAGGCGCCCATGCTCCTGATCGGCGAGGGTACGGCAGAGATCCAGAAGATGATCATCGGTCGCGGCCTGCTGGCGGACTACCGGATCTGACCCCGCGCCTGCAATGGATCGGTGCGCAAAGGGCCGGTCAGAGCCGGTTGTTCGCGCACTGAACGTGTCCACAACCGGGGCTGACAGGCCAACAGCCCAGCGATGGTGCGGCAGCGTTGAGGCATGGATGGCTGGGCCGCCCTCGACGACTGCCACGGAGCGTTCACGACCCAAGCAGCGCGCGCGGCCGGTATCAGTCGCCACGCTTTGGCCGCGGCCGTCGCGCGCGGAGTCGTGGTCCCGCTCCACCGAGGTGTCTACGCCGAGGTGCGGCGGGCCGGTGATCCCTGGTGCCGGCGCGCGGCCGCCCTGCTGGCCGTCGGCTCCCGGGCGGCGCTGTGCGGCCCCACGGCGGCGGCGGTCCATGGCTTGCCAGTCGAGGGGCTGCGACGCGACGAGCAGGTGCACGTCGCCGCCGGCCCGCCCGGGCACCCGCGTCCCCGGCCGGGGATCACCCTGCACCTGCCGGCGCGCTGGCCGCAGACGGTGGTTCGCGACGGGCTCCCGGTCACCACGCTGGAGCGCACGGTGCTCGACCTGTCTGCCGGACGATCCTCAGAGGCGGTTCTGGGGCTGCTCGCCCACGTTCTGCAGCAGCGCCGTACGACGCCCGCGCGGGTGCGAGCGGCCCTGGTGGCAGCTGGGCCGATCACCGGGTCACGGGCCGCACGGCGTGCGCTGTCGGAGCTCGCCGACGGGCAGGAGAGTGTGCTGGAGGCGCATTTCGCTCGTCTCGTTCGCCGCTCGCGGCTGCCCGAGCCGGAGTGGCAGGTGCCTGTCGTCGCCGGAGGCCGGCGGCGTCGCCTCGACGCTTTCTGGCGGCCGGCCCGGCTGGCGCTGGAACTCGACGGCCGGGCCTTCCATCTGGACCCGCAGGCGTGGGAGGACGGTCTGCTCCGCGATGCCGACCTACTCGGGGTAGGCATCGAAGTGGTGCATCTCACCTGGCGGCAGCTCCGGCACGACCCTGATGGAGTTGTGGCCCGCCTGGACGCGGCGCTACGGCGGCGCTGGCCGGCTGACCTGCGCTGGCCGGCGTAGCTGATGACATCTCGGTGCGCAAAGAGCCGGTCAGAGCCGGTCGTTCGCGCACCGATGACGCTGCGGCAGGATGGGTGGCCAACGAGGAGAGGACACGAATGCAGTTCGGGCGGTACTACGAGGAGTTCGAGGTCGGCGCCACCTACAAGCACTGGCCGGGAAAGACGGTGACCGAGTACGACGACCACCTGTTCTGCCTGCTCACGATGAACCACCATCCCCTGCACCTCGACGCCAACTATGCCGAGAAGACCACCCAGTTCCAGCGCAACGTGGTGGTCGGCAACTACATCTACTCCCTCCTGCTCGGCATGTCGGTGCCCGACGTCAGCGGCAAGGCGATCGCCAACCTGGAGGTGGAGTCGCTCCGGCATGTCGCGCCGACCTTCCACGGCGACACCATCTACGGCGAGACCATCGTGCTCGACAAGACCGAGTCCAAGTCGAAGGACGACCGCGGGGTCGTCCACGTCGAGACCAAGGGCTACAACCAGGACGGCACGCTGGTCTGCGTCTTCCGGCGCAAGGTGATGGTGCCGAAGGCGTCGCACGCGACCGGTGGCGAGCAGCCGGGGCGGCCGGAGCTCGTCACGCCCTGAGGAGCAGGTGACGCTCAGCGCGGCAGGGTCCCCCAGTCGGCGAGCGCCTCGAGCAGCCCCTCGGTCACCGGCAGCGCCGCCAGCTCGGCAGCCGTCACCCAGCGAACCTCGTCGGCGTCGTCACCGGCGAGCAGCGTCCCGCCGGTGACGACGGCGGTGTGGTCCCAGATGTCGTACACCTCCGCGCCGAGGCCCGGCCGCTCGACCCGGCCGACCAGCGGACCGACCTCGACGTCGAGCCCGGTCTCCTCGCGGACCTCGCGCGCCACGGCTGCATCGATCGACTCGCCGTCCTCCACTCGTCCGCCCGGCACCGACCACAGGCCGACGCCCGGTGGACGCCCGCGGCGTATGACGAGGAGCCGGCCGGCGCCGTCGAGGACCAGGGCACCGACGCAGGTCACCCGTTCGGCGGGTTTCTCGCCATCGAAGATCGGGGACATGCGGGACAGCCTAGGAGGGGAAACGTCGCATGCTCACTGTTCTGCTGATCGTGCTTGCTGTCGGGCTGATCGCCGCGCTCATCTTCGCGGCGGGGGGCTTCGGCCGGCGCAGCGTCGTCCGTCGCACCCTGGTCGAGCGGCCGGTCCGCCGTACCGTCGTCGAGGACGTGCCGGTTCGGCGTCGGGTCGTCGAGGAGGACGTACCGGTCCGGCGCTACATCGACGAGTGAGCTCCCGGCCGGCTTGACCCGGCCAGGGGCGGGCGGCACCGTGATCGTCATGCGGACCCGCCGATGACCAGTCCGGCCGGCTGCCCCCGCTGTGCCGGCCCGGTGCGCCCACCGGACCTGTGGTCGAGCACGTGGCGGTGCGAGCGGCACGGGGCGGTCCACCCGTTCCACGTGCTGCCGCGAGCCGGTCACGACATCGTCACAGCCGTGGCGGCCAAGTCCGCGGTGCCGATGTGGGCGCCCCGACCGCTCCCGCCCGGCTGGATGGTGAGCGGCCTCGGTCACGCCGGCGACGAGCGGACGGGGGCCCGAGCGACCGCCGTCGCGCTGTCCGGGCCATCTCCGCTGGGCGGACCGGCCGACCTGTTGCTCGTTGCCGAGGAACCCGGGGTCGGGCTCGGCTCGCGCTATGCCGGGCTCGACGCGCCCGACCCGGGGCTCAGCCCGGAGACTCCGGCCGACGCCCGGCTCACCGTGGCCGGTCACCCCACCCCGCTGTGGTCGGCCCCGTGTACGCCGGACCGGGTCGCTTTTCTCGGTGAGGCCAAGGGCCTGTGGCTGTGGGCCGTGCTCTGGCCTGCCGACGCCGGCCTGCTGCTGCTCGAGCCGTTCGAGCTGCGCGACCTGCGCGAGGGTGGTCACGACGATCTCGAGTACGGCGCACCCTCGCCGCATCTGAGCGACCCGCCCGCCGCCTGGTCGGGAAGCCAGTGACCGACCGTCGCATCGACCTGCACGCGCACAGCACGGCCTCCGACGGCACCACACCTCCGGCGGAGGTGATGGCACGGGCTGCCGCGGCCGGGCTCGACGTCATCGCGCTGACCGACCACGACACCCAGGCCGGGCTGCCCGAGGCGCTGGCGAGCCTGCCGAGGGGACTCACGCTGGTGCCCGGTGCGGAGATCTCGTGCGCCGTCGGCGGGAGCGACTCCGGCGGCACCAGCCTGCATCTGCTCGGCTACCTCTTCGACCCGGCCGAGCCGACGCTCGCCCGCGAGCTGGAGCTCCTGCGCACCGACCGGACCCGCCGCGGTGAGGCGATGGTGCGCCGGGTGCGAGAGCTGGGTGCGGACGTGTCGTGGGAACGGGTTCGTGAGCTGGCGGCGCGCGGCTCGGTCGGGCGTCCGCACGTCGCCCGCGCACTGGTCGAGGCCGGCGTCGTGCCGTCGGTCAAGGCGGCGTTCAGCCCGGAGTGGATCGGCTCGGGTGGGCGGGCTTACGTCAACAAGTACGCCCTCGACCCGCATCGGGCGATCTCGTTGGTTCGCGCTGCGGGCGGCGTACCGGTCTTCGCCCATCCGGGCGCGGCCTCCCGCGGGCCGGTCGTCGACGACGACGAGATCGCCTCGATGGCGGCAGCCGGCCTCGGCGGCCTGGAGGTGGACCACCCCGACCACGACCCGGCAACGCGGCTGCGCCTGCGGCGGCTCGCCGACGAGCTCGGCCTGTTCGTGACCGGTTCCAGCGACGACCACGGCGAGATCACCGGCTACCGGCTGGGTGTCGAGTCAACAGCCGAGCAGGCGTACGAGGCACTGCTGGCCCAGGCGACCGGCGCGACGCCGCTGCGCAGCTCCTCGTGAGCCATCTGCAGAGCTACCTGCACACCCGCTACTTCGGCGAGGTCTTCGTCACGCTGCTCGTGATCATGGACCCGCTGGGGACGGTCCCGCTGTTCCTCGGTTTGACCAGCGGCCGGTCGGCGCGGGTGCGCAAGCGGCTGGCCGGTCAGGCGGTGCTGGTCGCCGGCTCGGTGATCACTGTGTTCGCGCTGTTCGGGCTGCGCATCCTGACCTATCTCGGTGTCACCGTCCCGGCGCTGCAAGGGGCCGGTGGGCTGCTGCTCGCCCTGGTCGCGCTCGAGCTGCTCACCGACCGCCGTGACGACCCGACCGAGGTGCCGGATGTCAACATCGCCCTCGTCCCGCTCGGTACGCCGCTGCTCGCGGGCCCCGGTGCCATCGTGGCGACCATCGTCTTCGTACGCCGGGCCCACGGCGTCGCCGACGCGGTGGCTATTGCCGGCGCCATCCTCGCCGTCCACCTCGTGCTCTGGCTCGCCCTGCGGTACTCCGTCCTGATCATCCGGGTGGTCAAGGAGAGCGGGATCGTGCTGCTGACCCGCATCTCGGGTCTGCTTCTGTCTGCGATCGCCGTCCAGCTGATCGCGGACTCGGTGCTCGCCTTCGCCCGCGCGCAGTAGATAGGGACATCTGGGGTAAGCACCCCGAATGGCCTTGAACCTGCCTGTCTCGCTGCCCGCCGCGCCACCGGTCCGGTGGCAACGGCGGCTCGCTCGGGTCGTTCCGCACCCCCGCCGCGCGCCGGGTGCCTTCCTCTTCGTCGGTGTGCTGGTCGTGGGGACGACAGCCGTCAACCGGCTCGACCCGCGCGATGCTGATCGGCTGCTCGCGGCGATCAGCACCGATGTCAGCCATCTGGCCGCCGTGCCGTGGCTGGTGCTCCCGGCGAGCGCCCTGGTCATCACCGGCACGCCCCTGTGGCTGTGGGCCGGAGCCCTGCTCGTCGTACTGGCGCCCCTGGAGCAGCGGCTCGGGCTGCGCCAGGCCGCAACGGTGTTCCTGGGGGGTCATGTCGTGGCCACCCTGCTCACCGAGCTGCCCATCGCCTACGCCGTGGCGCAGGGCTCCTGGCCCGACAGCGCGCTCACCCGGACGGACGTCGGGATCAGCTACGGCTTCTACGCCACGGTCGCGGCCGCGGCGGGCCTGCTCCCGAACCGGCTGCGCTGGGCGGTTCTCGGCGGGACCGCCGCCGTCCTGGTGGGCCAGCTCGCCAACGACCCGGACATGAGCGCAGCCGGCCACCTGATCGCGCTCGGAACGGGGGCCGGCTTAGACACGGTGCGGCGGCGCCTCGCTCCGGGTCGTCGGCCGCGTCTGGTGCCCGCGGTAGCCGGCGGCTGGTCCGTAGGCAGGACTACCGTGGACTCGTGAAGTCACTCCGCCTGCTCCCGCTGCTCGTGCTGGCCCCACTCCTGCTGGTAGCCGGTGAGACATCAGCCGCGGCCGCCACCCCGGCCCAGGCCGCCGCGGCTGCTCTGCGCAGCGATCCGGTCTACGTCGACCCGGCTGCCGAGGCAGCCGGCGTCGTCGACGTGGACGCGCTGCGCAGGCAGATCAGGTCCGGCTCGTCCCGCGTTCTCGTCGCCGTGCTGCCGGCGTCGGCGGCCGCGTCGGAGGCCGGCGGCGCCGACGGGCTGCCGACGGCCATCGGCAAGAGCCTCGGCGGGACGGACACCGTCGCCGTCCTCGTCGGCAACAGCCTGCGCGCGGCGTCCAACGGCCTCCCCAGCGGCGAGGCACAGACCCTGGCGAGCCGCGCGGTGGCCGCTCATCCGGGCACCGGTCTGACGGCCGAGCGGGTCAACGGTGCCCTGCGGGACTTCGTGAGCAGTGTTCAGCAGGCCCGGCCGAGAAGCGCCGGCACCTCCAGCGGGTCACGCGGGTCGACCACCGACTCCGGGTCGGGCGTGGGCGCCATCGCCGTGCTCCTGGTGGCGGTGCTCCTGATCGGCGGCGGCATCGGCATCTACATCTTCGGGCGGCGGCGGCGGCAGCGACGCGAGCTGGAAGGCGCCCGCGCGGAGGTGCTCAGCGCCTACGACCGGCTCGGCTCGGACGTCTCGACGCTGCAGCCGGGGGACGACGCGACGGCGAAGCAGGCGCTGGCCGATGCCGCCGAGCGCTACTCGGCGACCGGGTCACTGCTGTCCTCGGCCAACAGCGAGCGGGAGTACGCCGCTGCTCGCCGTACGGCGCTCGAGGGGCTGGCAGCGACGCGGGTGGTCCGGCAGAGGCTCGGACTGGACCCGGGGCCCGAGATCCGACCGGAAGAAGCGACCGGCGCGCCTCAGCTCGACCAGCAGCGGGCCATCGCCGTGGGCGGCAACAACTACACCGGCTATCCGCAGTACACCCCGGGCGCGCCCTACTACTACGGCGGCGGGATGCTCGGCGGCGGCATGGTCCCCGGCGGCTGGTACGCCATGCCCTTCTGGGAGTCGATGCTGATCGGCAGCGCGCTGGGCGGTGGTCTGGGCTACGGGCTCGGCGGCGGCTGGGGCGGCGGCTACGGCGGCGGCGGTTACGAGCGCGGTTACGAGTCCGGCTACGACGAGGGCCGAGAGGACGGCGGAGACCGCGGGGGCGGCGACTCCGGTGGCGACTGGGGTGGCGGTGGTGGCGACTTCGGTGGCGGCGACTTCGGCGGGGGTGGCGACTTCGGTGGCGGCGGCGGCGACTTCTAGCCGGGCATCCACACCCGGGCTGTCGCTACCGGTTTCTGTCACCGGGCGCGACCAGACTCCGACGTATGACGCAGACCGCTCAGCTGGGGCTCGAGGGGATGCCCCGTCGGCTCTATGCGTGCACGCCGACCCGGCTGGCCACCTGGCTTGACTGCCCGCGCCGGTTTCGGCTGACCTACCTGGATCGGCCGCCTCCCGCCAAGGGGCTGCCGTGGGCGCACAACTCGATGGGCGTCAGCGTGCACAACGCCTTGCGCAACTGGTGGGACCTGCCGCGGCACCGGCGTACGCCGGGCGGCGCGGTCGCCCTGCTGCAGCGCGACTGGCTGACCGAGGGCTACCGCGATGCGGAGCAGGCGTCGGGCTGGCTGGAGCGGGCCGGCGCGATGGTCGCCGGTTATGTCGCGACGCTCGACCCGGCCGACGAGCCGGTCGGGGTGGAGCGGACGGTGGCGGTGCGGACCTCCCGGTTGGCGCTTCGAGGGCGCGTCGACCGCATCGACCGGGCCGGCGACGAGGTCGTGGTGATCGACTACAAGACCGGACGTCATGTGCTCTCCGTCGATGACGCCCGTGGCTCCCTGGCCTTGGCGCTCTACGCCGGTGCGGCCGCGAGCACGCTGCGGGCCTCCTGCCGGCGGGTGGAGCTGCACCATCTTCCGACCGGCGCCGTCCTGAGCTGGGAGCACACCGACGAGTCGCTGGCCCGACAGCTGGGGCGGGCCGAGGCGATCGCCGCTGAGGCGCAGGCGGCCGAGGCCCGCTGGCAGGCCGGGCTCACCGTTGAGGAGGTGGACGAGGTCTTCCCGCCGCGCGTGGGCTCGCTCTGCGGGTGGTGCGACTTCTCGCAGCACTGCCCGCAGGGTCGCGCGTCGGCGCCCCGACGGCGCTCGTGGGAGGGTCTGGAGCCGGTGGGGACCCGGCCGGAGGAGATGCTGTGAGCGAGCCCCGACTGACCACCGGCGCGGTGCAGGCCGGACCGGTGGAGCGCACCGGCCGGGTCAGCGCCAAGGCAGCGACGTTCGGCGAGTCGGTGATCCGCGAGATGACCCGTCTGTGCCTGGAACACGGTGGGGTCAACCTCGCTCAGGGGTTTCCCGACTTCGCCTGTCCGCCGGAGCTGAAGGCGGCCGCGAAGGCGGCGATCGACGCCGACGTCAACCAGTACGCCATCACCTGGGGGGCCAAGGCGTTCCGCGACGCGATCGCGTCGAAGGTCACCCGCACCTACCCCGGCTGGGTCGTCGACCCCGAGCGGGAGCTCTGCGTCACCTGCGGGTCGACCGAGGCGATGATCGCGACCCTGCTGGCCGTGGTCGACCCGGGGGACGAGGTCGTCGTCTTCGAGCCCTACTACGAGAACTACGGCCCAGACGCGATCCTGTCCGGTGCCGTGCCTCGCTACGTGAGTCTCCACCAGCCCGACTGGTCTATCGACGAGGCGGAGCTGCGGGCAGCCGTCACCGACCGCACCCGGGCGATCATCGTCAACACGCCGCACAACCCGACCGGCAAGGTCTTCTCGCGGGAGGAGCTGGCACTGATCGCGGAGCTGGCCCAGCGCCACGATGTGCTGGTCGTCACCGACGAGATCTACGAGCACATCCACTATCTCGGGCCGGGCGGGCACGTGCCGCCCGCGACCGTGCCCGGTCTCGAGGACCGCACGGTCACGATCAACGCCCTGTCCAAGACCTACGCCGTCACCGGCTGGCGGGTCGGCTGGACCATCGCGCCGCCCGATCTGACGGGCGCGATCCGCAAGGTGCACGACTTCCTGACGGTGGGCGCTGCGGCGCCGCTGCAGCAGGCCGGCGCGGCGGCGATGGAGCTCCCGGCGAGCTACTACGAGCAGCTGGCGGCCGACTACTTGCAGCGGCGCGACGTCCTGTGCGGCGTACTGAACAAGACCGGGTTCCGGTTCCGCACGCCGGACGGCGCCTACTACGTGCTCTGCGACACGGCTGCGGTCGACCCGGCGGCTGACGACGTTGCCTTCGCCCGACGGCTGGTCACCGAGATCGGCGTCGCCGCCGTCCCCGGGTCGTCGTTCTTCGCGGAGCCACAGCGCGGCGCCGGCTTCATCCGCTTCGCCTTCCCCAAGCGGCTCGAGACCCTAGCTGTCGCTGCCGACCGGCTCGCCGCCCTGTGACGTCGCCTCTGGAAAGCCGCCCCTGGAAAGCCGGCGCGCTCAGCTGTCGTTGACAGCTCGGAGCCGGCGGTTCGGTGCCGGCTCCTGCGCGAGCCGGGCCCGGGCGGCCTTCACGTGCGGACCCGTGCGCACACCCTCGGGCAGCCGCATCAGAGCCGTCCGCAGGGCCCGGCCCGCCACGGTCGCCCCGATGTCGGTCGGCGCGACCCCGGGCAGCCGGTAGAGCTTGCGGGCCCAGCGCGGGAGCATTGCGAACCCCAGCCCGGCAACGCCGACCCAGGCCGGGCGCGCTGGAGTGGCGACGGAGACCGCGCGCGGCATGGGCGGCACCAGCACGAAGCGGGCTGCCCTGTTGGCCTCCCCGCCGGCCCGCAGCTGTGGCCGCATGCGCTCGAAGTAGTCGGCCATCTCGGCAAGTGAGCTGGGCACCGTGTCCGGAGCCAGGCCAACGAGACGCGCCGTCTCGCGCTGCTCGAACAGGTAGCGGTCGGACTCCGCGTCGGTGAGGCGGCCGCCGCAGCGACGGTAGGTCCCCAGGAAGGAGTCCACCTCGCAGCAGTGCACCCAGCGCAGCAGCTCCGGGTCGTCCACCCGGTAGGGCGTGCCGGTCTCCGGCTCGATACCGGAGAGCTTGCGGTGGACCCCGCGGACCTTGGCAGCGGCCCGCTCGGCCTCTTCAACGGTGCCGAAGGAGGAGACGCCGACGAACTCGGCAGTCCTGAACAGCCGACCCCACGGGTCGGTCCGGAAGTCGGAGTGCTGGGCCACCCCGGCCATCGCCAACGGGTGCAGGGCCTGGAGGAACAGCGCCCGCAGACCGGCCAGCCCCATCACCGGGTCGGCATGCACCTGCCAGGTGATGCTCTGCGGACCGAACAGGCCAGGGTCACCGGACATGTGTCCAGGGTCGCACGCGACCGGCTCCGCCGCGCGGGGGGGAATGTCCGTGCCGGCTAGCCCTCTACCGACTCCCAGAAGTCCAGCAGACCGCGCGCGGTCGCCTCCGGCGCCTCCTGCGCCGGCGAGTGCATCGCACCCGGCACCTCGACCACATCGGCGTCCAGGCGCTCGGCCATCTCCAGCTGCAGCGCCGGGGGCCAGGCGTCGTCATCCTCGCCGTAGGCGACCAGAACCGGCAGGCCGGTAGCCGCCAGTTCCTCGACCCGGTCCTGCTCGGCCCGCAGTGCGTCGCCCATTGCCACGAGCCCGACGGCACTGGAGGTGAGGAAGCGGGTCCGGAGGAACTCCTGCATCGCCGGCGTCACGGGCAGCACCCGCGGCCGTACGTCGGCGGCCTGCATGGCCTCCCACACCCCGGGGAGCCCGCCTTCGGCCAGGACCGGCTCGAGCATCCGCATCATCTGCAACCGCGGACCTTCCGGCAGGGCCGCCGGCCCGGAGCCGAGCAGGGTCAGGGAGGTGAACGCGCCCGGCCGCTCGAGCACGGCTGCGCGCGCCACGAGGCCGCCGAAACTGTGACCGACCAGGTGCACCGGGGCCAGCCCGAGGTGGTCCACCAGCGCGAGCAGGTCCGCACCCAGGGCGCTGACGGAGTACGCCGAGGGGTCCGCCGGCCCTGGGGACCGGTACTGCCCACGCTGGTCGTAGGCGAGGACGCGGTGACCGGCGGCCGCCACCAGGTGCACGAGGGGGACGAAGTCCTCCTTGCTGCCGGTGTAACCGGGCACCAGCAGGACCGGACGGAGCCCCGGCGTGGAACGGGCCGGCGTAGAACCGGTCGGCGGCCGGCCGGCCGTGACGTCGTAGGCCGCCAGGGGCGTCGACCCCACTGGCAGCAGACGCGTGGGTGGTGCGTCGGGTGGCCAGGTCTGGCCGGGCTCGCCGCTGCCGTGGGAGCCACCGCTGCCGCCTGCCGGGCCGTCCTTGCCGGCACCGTCCACTGTGAGCGATCTCACCAGGTGTGTCTCCAGAGCTAGTTTCGGACGACCGCGCGAGGACGTAAACTGACACCGCAGCGGCGCAAGCATCGCACTCGCATGCCGTGCGTTTGCCCACCGCTCTCCTTGCGCCGACGCCTCGCGGACGGTCGGCACCCCCGGCATGGCAGCACCGGCGCTGCTCCCGACCTGACCCGTCGTCGTCCCCCGTACCGCTTTCGAACCTTGAGGCCCTCGTGACCCGCATCCTCGCCGTCGCCAACCAGAAGGGCGGCGTGGCCAAGACGACGACCGTCGCCTCGCTGGGGGCTGCCCTGGCGGAGCGAGGCCGGCGGGTGCTGCTCGTCGACCTCGACCCGCAGGCCTGTCTGACCTTCTCCCTCGGACTCGACCCCGACAGCCTCGACCTGTCCGTGCACGACGTCCTGCTCGGCCGGATCTCGGCAGGGATGGCCCTGCACCAGACCGATGACGGTCCGGAGCTGCTGCCGGCGACCATCGACCTGGCCGGGGCTGAGGCGCTGCTGCTCACCAGGACGGGGCGCGAGTACGCGCTCAAGTCGGCACTCGAGGACCTGCTCGAGACAGCAGACCCGCCCTACGACGACGTCATCCTCGACTGCCCGCCGTCCCTGGGTGTGCTGACCATCAACGGGCTGACAGCAGCCGACGAGGTGCTGATCCCCCTCCAGTGCGAGACGCTGTCGCACCGCGGCGTCGGACAGCTGCTCGACACCGTCCGCGACGTCCAGCGGCTCACCAACCGCTCGCTGACCGTGCTCGGGGTGCTGCCCACGCTCTACGACGGCCGCACCACCCATGCCCGCGCCGTGCTCGCCGACGTCGCTACCCGCTACAGCCTGCCGGTGCTCGAACCGGCGATCGCCAAGTCGGTGCGCTTCGCCGAGGCGCCGGCCGCCGGCCGGTCGGTCCTGCGCACAGCCACCCGTACGCCGGGAGCCGAGGCCTACCGCGTCCTGGCCGGCGTCCTGGTCGGCGAGTCGGCCCCCTCGGTTGTCCGGGTGCCGGACGACGACGCCACGCCAGGCGCCGAGGCGGCCGAGCCGCTCGCGGTGGCCCAGGCAGTCGGCAGCGCATGAGCGGGGCACAGGGCGAGGCGGGCTTCGAGCGTCTTCGGCGCCGTCGCCCGGGACTGGAGCCGACCGCCGCCGTAGATGTCCACTCGGTGGTCGACGCGGAGGGGAAGCGGGCTCTGTTCAGCCAGGCGGCTCCTCAACCCGCCGCCGGGTCCTTCCTGGTCGAGTGCTCGCGTTGCGGGGAGACCTCCGTGCTCTCCGCCAGCAAGGCGCTGCGGGCCGCGCTGCCGAGCGTGCACGTTCCGCTGTTCCGGCGGGGGCACGCCTCCTGGATGCGCTGCCCGGCGTGCCAGCGGCGGTCCTGGGTCAGCCTGCGCCTGCAGCTCTAGCGGCCCTCCCTCCCGGGCACGGCATGCAGCCGTACGTCGACCAGTCGGCCGGCCTCGACGGCTGCGGTCAGGTAGGTGCACATCGGCTGGCGGCGGCGGTCGGTCGGCGATCCGGGGTTGAGCAGGCGGAGCCCGCTGACCGGGTCGACCGTGTCCCACGGGATGTGGCTGTGTCCGAACACCAGCAGGTCCGCGTCGGGAAACCGGCTGCCGCAGCGGGCCTCCCGTCCGGCGGACGGGCCTGTCTCATGGACGACGGCAAGCCGCAGGCCGCCGAGGTCGGCCAGGGCGACTTCGGGCAGTCGCTCCCGCAGCGCCGGACCGTCGTTGTTGCCGTGGACGGCGACGAGTCGCCGGGCCCGCGAGGCCACCTCGTCCAGCAGGGGGACGTCCACCCAGTCGCCGGCGTGGATGACGACATCGGCGCGCTCGAGCGCGGTCCACAGCGCCGCCGGCAGGTCACGGGCCCGCCTGGGTACGTGGGTGTCAGCCGTGATCAGCAGTCGCACCCGAGCAGTGTGCCCGGTCCCCTCAGACGGCAGCGGCGATCTCGGCCAGGCTCAGGCCGGGCACGAACAGGTCGGTCACCCCGTCCAGCCGGCCGCACTGCACGCATCTGACGCCGACCGCGAGCCAGGTCGCGCGCTCATCGGCGCTCCCGTCGTCCAGGTCCCCGTCGGACCGGACGTGCACGCCCACGGCCATCTCCGCGATCGACTGGGCACAGGAGCGGCACGACCACATGGGCGTGTGCTCCCAGCGCGCGGCTGAGTCGAGCAGAGCGACCACGGAGCCGCAGGCGAGGCAGCGCCGCCGGGCGATCCCGTGGCGCGCGTCCGCCTCGACGTAGAACCAGGTCAGCGCCTCGCCGTCGTGGGCGGGGCCGGCGCAGTGCGCGGTCAGCGTGCGGGTGACCCGAGGGCAGTCATCGAGTGACTTGAGCCAGTCGCAGAGGTCCTGGCTGTCCTCACCGGTGCGTACGCCGGCCACGGTTCGTAGCGCCACTGCCCCTCCCACGGGTCACCCCGAGAGATCGACGCCGCGACCGCGCTTCTTGAGCAGCTAGGCGGAGTCGGCGCGGGCCTCGCCGGCCGGCGATGAGTCGCCACCATCGGCTGGCTGACCGCTCGCGAGCTCGCCGCCGTTGCCGCGACCGCGTCCACCGCGCCGCCGCCGCCGCCGGGCCGGCCC
>JALYXH010000147.1 GCA_030947185.1 Actinomycetota bacterium
CGAGGGCCCGGCGCACCTCGTCGCGGGCTCCCGGCAGATCCCCTTGGACGGTCATGGCCGCGGCATAGCGTGCCTGCTCGACGCCCGTGGCCAGCAGGCGCACGGCTGCTGACGCGACAGGGGCCAGGCCCGACTGCCGGACGAGCCGGTCAGCAGCCGTGCGGGGCGTGTCGCTGGGCTCCGGCCGGTACCCGAGGTCTGCGGCCCGGTCGAACACGTCGGCCCAGGCCGCTGTTGCCGCCTCGGCCGGTGTGCGGGCCTGCACCCAGCGCCGCCGCCTGGTGACCCACGCCGTCACTGCGGGGGCGAGCGCGGCGAGCAGCACCAGCAGCACCAGCCCGATCGGCAGCCACGGCGGCCCGGCGCGGGCGAGCTGCCCCGCCGCCAGAGCCGAGTCCGAGCCGGCGCCCTCGGTCGGCTCGAGGGGGGAGCGGTGCGCCCCCACCGAGAACGGCTCGCCGCCCGGGTCCACCGTCGGGATGCCGGTCTCGTCGTCTCCTCCCGTTGCCGACGCAGGCAGCGGCGGCGGGTTCGAGTACGCCGGGGCCACCGCCTGGCCGTCACCGCGCGGGGTCGGCTCGAACTGCAGCCAGCCGACGCCGGCGAAGTAGATCTCCGGCCACGCGTGCGCGTCGTGGGTGGTCACGGTGTAGGAGCCGGTGCCGGTCTTGGTGCCGCGGGTGAACCCGATGGCCACACGGGCAGGGAGCCCGGCGACCCGGGCCATGATCGCCATCGCGGCGGCGTACTGCTCGCAGTAGCCGCGCTTGCCTTCCAGGAAGTTGACCAGGTCGTCGTCACTGGTCCCTCGGGGGACGGTCAGGTCGTAGCTGAAGTCGGGCCCGTGGAAGTAGGCCTGCAGGGCAACTGCCTTCTGATACGGCGTCCGGGCCCCGGCGGTGACGCTGGCGACGAGCTGACGGATGCGCGGGGACAGCGTGCCCGGCGTCGCCGTGTAGGGGATGACCTCGGGGTCGTAGGCGGTGGCCGTCTCGAGGAGCTCCCTGGTGGGCTGTGGCGCCGCGGAGGTGAACGAGTAGGTCAGGTCACGGGTGTCGGCATGGGTCGAGAAGACCGTCCGGCTGCGCAGGTCGTAGCGCCAGTCACCGTGCGCGGAGACCTTGCGGGCTGGGTAGTACAGAGGCAGCCACGACACCGAGAGCGACCCTGCCCTGACGGTCGTCCGGAACTGAGGCGCCGGGACGGCAGCGCTCAGGCCCTGCGGCACCGGCAGTCCGTCGGCGATGCGTTGCGTCGTCGGGGCGTGCAGCGGACTCTGCGACCAGCTCCGGCCGTCGAACTGGTCGAGCGCGGTAACCCTCAGGTAGCCCGGTGAGGGGTCGGTGGTGGTGACCTTCAGCACGGTCTGCGCCGCCGGTTGGACGAGCTGCCCCTTGAGCGACGCGATCGGGTTGATGGTCGTGATGGCGGAGGCGCCGGACCCGGTCGACAGGCCGTTCCCGTTGTTGCTGCCGAAGGCCTGTCCGTGCAAGCCGGGCAGCAGCGCGGGCAGGACGACGGCGAGGCTCACGGCCGTCGCCCCGATCCGCCGCCCGGACTGCAGAAGCGGCGTCGGTTCCGGCTGGTCTGTGCCGACCAGGGTCCCCCAGGCTCCGAGCCGCTCCCGGCCGTCGGCGAGCAGCAGGCCGAGGTACCCGACGGCGCCGAGCGCGAACGGCAACCAGCCGACCCCGTCCTTCACCACCGCAGCTGGTACGGCGACGAGCGCCAGCAGCGGCAGCCCGGCCAGCGCCGGCCGGCCGGCCGCGTCCGCGCAGGTCTGGACGAGCAGGGCGACGAGGCCGACTCCGGCCGCTGTGAGAAGCATCAGCCCGCGGTGCGGCGGCACCGGCGCGGCCAGCTGCTGGATGTCGGCGAACCCGAAGCGGACCTGGTCGTGCAGCACCCCGAACGTCCGGCCGGTGGGCAGCACGCGCAGCGCTCCGCTGCCCTGCCCGAACACCGCCGTGAGGTAGGCCACCAGGGCGCCGCCGGCAGCGACCGGCTCCAGCGCGGCGGGGAGCCGGACCGCTCGGACGAGCAGAGCGCCAGCCGTCACCGCGAGGATCGCCCCCGCGACGTAGGGCAACCAGCCGATCGAGTCGAAGGTGCCGGACAGGGCGCTGGACCCGAGCAGGGTGGCGACCGCGGCGGCCAGGGTCAGCCTCGTACGCCGGCTCATCGGGTCCCGCCCGCCCGCAGCATCTCGCCGTCGCCGGCCAGGCCGCCGGCCGTGGGCGACCACAGGCCGCTGCGCACGCCTGCCTTGGGCCAGACCGTGGCCAGCGACACGCCCGCGCTGACCGGCAGTACCCGCCAGCCTGCGCGGGTCAGCAGGGCTGCCCGGGAGTCGTAGGCAGCGGCAGCAGCGACGCGGTCACGCGGAGACAGCGCGCTCCAGCTCGCTGTGTCGAGCAGCACCGCGACGCAGGACAGCGACCCCCGGCGCAGCCGGGCCAGCTGCTCCGCCTCCCTGCCGTCGAGCTCGCCCACGAAGGCGACCAGCAGGCCCTCCGCAGCACGTCGAAGCCTTCCGAGCGCCGGCGCGAGCTCGGTGCCGGTCGACGGGGAGATGACCGCCAGCTCGTCGAGCAGCAGGCCATTGGCTGCCGACGGGGCCCCGGCCGCCAGGTCCGGGGCAGAGTCCTGCACCAGGCGCAGGGCGAAGCCGCTGGCGGCAAGATGCACGCCGACGCTGGCGACAGCACTGACGGCCCACTCGAACGACGAGCTACTGCCCTCGCCGCGATGGGCCACCCGGCGGGTGTCCAGAAGCAGCGCGGCGCGGCTTCGCCAGGGCTGCTCCTCCCGACGGACCATGACCTCGCCGCGGTGCGCGGTCGAGCGCCAGTGCACCTTGCGCAGGTCGTCGCCCTGCCGGTACTCGCGGGTGGCCGCATCGTCCTCGCCGGAGCTCGCCACCGAGCGAGCCGACGCATCGCCGCCTCCTGTCCAGTCGCCGCCCAGGCGTACAGCGGGCAGCGGCACCAGCTCGGGGGTGACGACGAGGACGTCGACACTGGCGAAGGCGCGGGTCAGCCGGCACAGCCCGAAGGGGTCCTGGATGCGCACGGACAGCGGCCCGACCTGGTAGCGGCCGCGTCCGGTCGGCGTCAGGAGGTAGCTCACCTCCCGCTCACCGCGCGGCTGGATGCGGTCGAGCACGAACCGCGGCGCGGCGCCGAGCGGACGCGGACGGGCGTCCTCGAGCAGGAGCACGCCCGTGGGGAGCCGGGAGACGTTCTCGAGCCGCACGACGACGGCGGTGGACTGGCCCGCCGGCACCCTGGCCGGCTCCATCGACCGGGTGCATGCCAGCTGGTAGCGGGTGCGCGCCACGACGGAGGCCGACACAAGGGGGAGCACCACCAGGAACAAGCCGATCCGCACCAGGTCACGCTCACCGAGCAGCAGCCCGGCACCGGCGACTGCGGCCCCGGCGGCGAGGAAGCAACGCCCGCGCGTGGTGAGTCCGCGCAGGGCTGCGCGCATCAGCGGTCCCTGCGCGGCGGCCCGTCGGGCACCCGTACCCGGGACACCAGGTCGGCCACGACGGCTTCGGCCGTCCGCCGGCCTATCTGCGCCTCGGCAGTGAGCAGCAGCCGGTGTGCCAGTACGGCGGGAGCCAGCGCCTTCACGTCGTCGGGCAGTACGTACTCCCGGCCGTCGAGGGCGGCGTAGGCACGGGCCGTCCGAAGGAGGTGCAGGGTGGCCCGCGGCGAGGCACCGAGCCGCAGGTCGGCCGAGCTGCGGGTGGCACCGATGAGGTCGATGACGTAGCGGCGGACGGGCTCGGCGACGTGCACCGTGCGCACGGCGTCGATCAGCTTCGCCATCTCCAGGGCGTCGGAGACGGCTTCCAGCTCGTCGAGCGGCGAAGTGGTGCCGTGCCGGTCGATCATGCTCAGCTCGGCCGCCGGGCCGGGGTACCCCATGGAGATGCGGGCGGTGAACCGGTCCCGTTGCGCCTCGGGCAGTGGGTAGGTGCCTTCCATCTCGATCGGGTTCTGCGTGGCCACCACCATGAATGGCGCCTCGAGCTCGTAGGTGACCCCGTCGACGGTGACCTGGCGCTCCTCCATGCACTCGAGCAGTGCCGACTGCGTCTTGGGCGAAGCCCGGTTGATCTCGTCGCCGACCACGATGTTGGCGAAGACCGCGCCCGGTTTGAACTCGAAGTCGCGCCGGTCCTGGTTGTAGACGCTGACGCCGGTTACGTCGCTCGGCAGCAGGTCGGGCGTGAACTGGATCCGGCGCACCGTGCAGTCGATGGAGCGGGCCAGTGCCTTGGCGAGCATGGTCTTGCCGACGCCCGGCACGTCCTCGATGAGCAGGTGGCCTTCGGCGAGCAGCACCACGATGGCGAGCCGGATGATGTCGGACTTGCCGTCGATCACCTTCTCGATGTTGCCGGCGATCCGTGTCGCCGCGTCGCGTAGCGCCTCCAGACCGACGCCGTCATCGCTGTGCTGCAGCTGGCTGGGTGGCAACCGGGCCTCCTCGCCCATCCGCCGTCGTCCGGGTCCAGGCGACGCGTCGGTTTCGGTGCTGGCTCAAGTGTGACAGGTCGGTCTCGTGTCACGGAGTGCCGGTCCGGGGCCCCCGTCGTCGGGCTCCGGGCGGCTGGCAGACTCCGCCTATGTTGTCCGACGTACCGGCAGGCCCGGGTGTTCCGGCCGGCTCGCGACGGGCCGGTCGGGCCGAGCGGACGCGCAGCAGCCTGCTCGACGCGGCGCGGGCGGCTTTCGGCCGGCTCGGCTGGCCGGGCGCCCGGGTCGAGGACGTCTGCCGGGAGGCCGGGGTCGGGCACGGGACGTTCTACGCCTACTACGGGAACAAGAGCGAGATCGTCGAGGCGCTCGTCCGGCGTCATGCGGTTGCCCTGGATGCGCTGGTCGAGCGCCCTTGGACCAGTGCCGACCTGCGCACCGATGTACGGCGGGTCCTGACCGGAGTGCTCGCCCTGGTGGAGAACGACCGGGACATCCGTGAGATCTGGTCCAGCGCGTCGTCGACCGAGCCGGCGCTGGCCGCGCTCGGTGCCGAGATCCGCGCGCAGTTCGTCACCCGGATCGGGAGCCAGCTCGACCGGGCTGTCGACGCCGGCCGGGCCCGGGCCGGCCTCGACGTCGCTGTCGCTGCGCCGGCGCTGGCCGCCATGGTGGAACAGACCACCGGCCCGCTCGGGCCGGACGTCCCGGCCGACCGGCTCGTCGAGGGCTTGACCGACCTCTGGGTGCACGCCGTCTCCGCCTGACCGGGACCGCGGCTGCTTTCCCCTCCACCTCTGTGGTGGCGTCCTGACCTGGGGCGATATCCCGTTGTGCGCGGCCAACTGGTCCCGATGTCGTTGACGGTGGGGCAAAGTGGAGTAGTGTGGTGCCTCGTGGGGGAGCGACGCGCTTGGCGGTGCTGTCCCGTCCGGTCGGGGAGGAGGGCGCCGTGTTCCTCGGCACCCATCACAACCGGCTGGACGACAAGGGCCGGCTGTTCCTGCCGGCCAAGTTCCGCGACGACCTGGCGGGAGGGCTCGTGATCACCAAGGGCCAGGAGCGCTGCCTCTACGTCTTCCCACGGGAGGAGTTCGCCCGGATGACCCTGCCGCTGGGGACCGCCCCGGTCAGCGCCATCCGGGTGCGGGAGTTCAGCCGGGTGCTGTTCGCCTCTGCCTCCGACGAGACGCCTGACAAGCAGGGCCGGATCAAGGTGCCGGCGGACCTGCGCGGCTACGCCAACCTGACCCGGGACTGCGCGGTCATCGGCGCCAGCACGCGGGTGGAGATCTGGGCTGCCGAGGCCTGGGACGCCTACCTGAGCGACCGCGAGCAGGGCTTCGCCGACATGGCCGAGGAGGTGCTCCCCGGCGTGCTCTGAGCGTCCTTGCCATCCGCGGACCTCGCGACGTACGGCGAGGTCTCCACCCGCTCCCGAACCAGCTGGCGCACCTTCCCCGGCGCCAGGTGACAGGGAGCGGGCGGGGACCTGGCGGTACGTCCCGGATCCACCGCAATCGAACTGACCACCGAGTCCCGTCCGCGAGCCGGGGCCAGGTGGCGTCGCCGAAGGGTCGAGATGGTCGCTGGGAGCACGCCGCACCCCCCGAGCGGGCCGAGTGGGCCGAGCGCTCCGAGCGGTCCGCCGCCGCCCGCGGGCGACGGCCCGGCGCACGTCCCGGTGTTGCTGGAGCGGGTGCTCGCACTGCTCGCCCCTGCGCTGGTTCGTCCGGGAGCCGTCGTGCTCGACGCGACGGTGGGCCTCGGCGGCCACGCGGCGGCGCTGCTTGCCGACCACCCGCAGCTGCGGCTGGTCGGAATCGACCGGGACCCGCAGGCGCTGGTACGCAGCGGTCAGCGACTGGCGCCCTACGCCGGCCGGACCACGCTCGTGCACGCGGTGTACGACCGGCTGGCGACGGTGCTGAACGAGCTGGGGCTGGCCCGGGTCGACGGGGTGCTGTTCGACCTGGGCGTCTCCTCGCTGCAGCTGGACGAGCCCGCCCGCGGGTTCAGCTACTCCGCCGATGCGCCGCTGGACATGCGGATGGACCCGACCGGCCCGGTCACGGCGGCCGACGTCGTCAACGGCTACTCGGCGCCGGAGCTGGCCCGGGTGCTGCGCACCTACGGTGAGGAGCGTTTCGCCCAGAGGATCGCCGCGGCCGTGGTCCGCGCGCGTGGGCAGGCGCCGCTGACGTCCAGCGCCCGGCTTGCCGAGCTGGTGCGGGCAGCGATCCCGGCGGCTACCCGTCGTACCGGTGGGCATCCCGCCAAGCGCACCTTCCAGGCGCTGCGCATCGAGGTCAACGGCGAGCTGGCGGCACTCGAACGCGCTCTGCCCGCCGCGATCGAGGCACTCGCCGTCGGCGGCCGGATCGTCGTGTTGTCCTACCAGTCGCTGGAGGACAAGCTGGTCAAGCGGTCGCTGACCGCGGCGGCGACGGGCACCGCACCGGTCGACATGCCCATCGTCCCCCCGGGCAGCGAGCCTCAGCTCCGGCTGCTGACCCGCGGGGCGCAGGCTCCGGGTGAGTCGGAGATCATCGCCAACCCGCGGGCGGCCTCGGCCCGACTGCGGGCAGCCGAGCGGGTCCGGGCGGCGGCGTGAGCGCCCAGGCCGCCGGGACGACGGCTCGCACCCGGCACGCGCCGGCTGCCGTACCC
>JALYXH010000176.1 GCA_030947185.1 Actinomycetota bacterium
CGCCTCGTCCACCGGCCGCAGCCTGGCCGCCGCCACCGTCGCATCGACGAGCCGCAGCAGCGCGTCGTCGTCGGTCGCCGTCGTACTCGCCGATGCCGTCCGGCCGCCGTCGACGGCGACCTGGAGCACCACTCGGGACAGCTCCTCGCCGACGTTCTGGTGGATGAAGGAGTTGGCGAACCGGGTGAGTCCCGAGGTGCCGACGGTCACGGTGACGGCGGCCTCCGCTGCCCCGCCGACGATCTCCAGCACCTGGTCGGCCACCCGCGCCGGGTCTGCGGTCATCCGCGCACTCCCACCCGGACGTCCCGGAACCGGCACGGCATGGCCGGGTGACCGGTGTGGCCGATCTGCAGGGGCTGGCCCTTGCCGCAGTTGGGTGTGCCCCAGTAGGTGGTCTCGGCGGCGTTGCCCACCATGTCCATCGAGCCCCAGAACTGCGGGCTGATCCCGGTGTACGTCGGGTTGCGCAGCATCCGCCCACGCCGGCCGTTCTTGATCTCCCAGCCGATCTCGCAGCCGAACTGGAAGTTCAGCCGCTTGTCGTCGATCGACCAGGAGCGGTTGGTGTCCATCAGCACGCCCTCGTCGGTGGCGGCCACCATGTCCTCGAGGCTGGCGTCGCCCGGCAGCAGGCCGACGTTGGTCATCCGCACCATCGGGATCCGGGCGTAGCCGTCCGCCCGCACCATGCCCCCGTTGGGGATGCCGGCCAGGGCGGCGCTGTCCCGGCCGGAGAGCACCCCGACCCAGGTCCCGTCCGCCACGATCGGCACCGCCCGGGCGGGGGTGCCCTCGTCGTCGTACCCGAACGACCCGAGCGCGCCCGGCAGCGTGGCGTCCGCCGTCACGTTCATCAGCTCGGAGCCGAAGCGCAGCGAGCCCAGCTGGGCCAGGTCGAGCCACGACGTGCCGGCGAAGGCCGCCTCCCATCCCAGGATGCGGTCGAGCTCGACGGCGTGACCGACCGACTCGTGGATCTGCAGCGCCATCTGCTCGCCGCCCAGGACCAGGTCGGTCCGGCCCTCCGGGCACAGCGGGGCGCTGAGCAGCGCCAGCGCCTCCTCGGCCACCCTCGGCGCGTTGGCGAGCAGGTCGAGCGAGCGCACCAGCTCCCACCCGCTGGTGCCGAACTGGCCCCGGATGCCGGGGTAGGAGCGCCGCTGCGTCTCGCCGTCGCCGATGGCGGTGGCCACCAGCCCGCCGCCGCACTCGCGGATGTGCTGGTCGATGCGCGAGCCCTCGCTCGAGACGAACCACTTGCGGGTGTCCCAGACCTCGTACGACGCCTGCGCCAGCGGCACACCGACGGCGGTCATCGCCTCGGTGCTGGCGACCAGCAGGTCGCCCTTCTCCGACAGCGGGACCGACAGCGGGTCCTCCGCGCACGCACTGGACCACGAGGCCCGGCTGACCGGCGCGGCGGCCAGCTCCAGGGCGGCCCCTGCGACCCGGGCCGAGGCCCGAGCCGTCTCGGCGGCCCGCTTGCCGGCCGCCCGGGCGGCCGCTCCGGACAGCGACGGGGTGGCGTAGAACCCCCAGGAGGAGCCGATCAGCGCGCGGACGCCGACCCCCGCACTCTCGCTCTGCTGCAGCCCCTCGACCACGCCGTTCTGGGCGGCCATGGACTCGGCGCGGCTGATCATGACCCGGGCGTCGGCGTACCGGGCGCCGGCCGCAAGGGCGCCCTCGACGGCTGCCTGCGCGATGTCGAACACCAGCCCAACGCTAGCCGAGACGCCCCGTCCACTTCGCCGATCAAGGAGAAGTGGTGGTTCCAGCCCGGCGGGTCGCGACCATTCCTCCTTGATCGGCGCGGGCTGGGGGGTCCGGGCCCGCACAGCAGTCGGCCCGGCCACCGCTGGGCGGGACCGGGCCGGCTGGAACGACCGGGTGGGCTAGATGATCCGGACCTGGTCGGCCTGCGGGCCCTTCTGGCCCTGGGTCACGTCGAACTCGACGCGCTGGCCCTCGTCGAGGCTGCGGTAGCCGTCGGCAACGATCGCCGAGTAGTGGACGAAGACGTCCTGGCCGCCGTCCACGGCGATGAAGCCGTAGCCCTTCTCCGAGTTGAACCACTTGACCGTGCCTTGTGCCACGTGCTGCTCCTCGTGCGGAGTGGTTCGGCCCCCGCACCGCGCGGGATCCGGGTCTGTGCTTCACCGGACCCCGGGACAACAGCGCCCGCACCCTCGGGCCCGGACTCTGCTTGTGACACGTTGCTCGCTGAACTTCGACCGAGCGGGACGATACACGGCCGCTGACCTGCGCAACAGGCTGACCGGAGGCCCGCTGCGGGTGTCAGCCGCCGGCCACCGCGGGGATCACCGAGACCGACGATCCGGCCGGGGTGGGCGTCTGCAGACCGGAGCTGAACCGGACGTCCTCGTCGCCGACGTAGACGTTGACGAAGCGGCGCAGCTTGCCGCCGTCGTCGAGCAGCCTGGTCGCGATGCCGGGATGGTCGACCTCCAGCGCCGCGATCACCTCGGCCAGCGTCGCGCCCTCCACGCTCACCTCGGCCGCTCCGCCGGTCAGTGGCCGCAGGATGGTCGGGACCCGCACGCTCACGCTCACGCCAGGCCGGCCGCTCGGAACGCGCTCAGGCTGGGGGCGATCGTCGCCGACGGGCCGACCACCGAGGAGACGGCGTCGATCGTCTTGAGGCCGTCACCGGTGTTGAGAAGGACCGTCTCGGCGTCCGGGTCGAGCTGGCCGGCGGCGAGCAGCCGCTGCAGCGTCGCCACCGTCACCCCGCCCGCGGTCTCGGCGAACACGCCCTCGGTTCGGGCCAGCAGCCGGATGCCGGCCACCACCTCCTCGTCGCTGACGTCCTCCATGGCGCCGCCGGTCCGGCGTACGGCGTCGAGGGCGTAGGGCCCGTCGGCGGGGTTGCCGATCGCCAGGGACTTGGCAATGGTGGCCGGCTTCACCGGGCGTACGACGTCGTGCCCGGCCTTGAACGCCGTCGCGATCGGTGCGCAGCCACTCGCCTGGGCGCCGAAGACCCGGTAGTCGGTGGGCTCGACCAGGCCGAGCGTGCCGAGCTCGCCGAAGGCCTTGTCGACCTTGGTCAGGAGCGACCCGGACGCCATCGGCACGACGACCTGCTGCGGCAGCCGCCAGCCGAGCTGCTCGGCGATCTCGTAGCCCAGGGTCTTGGAGCCCTCGGCGTAGTAGGGCCGGACGTTGACGTTGACGAAGGCCCAAGGCAACTCGCCGGCGATCTCGGCGCACAGCCGGTTGACGTCGTCGTAGCTGCCGTCGACGGCGATCAGCGTCTGGTCGTAGACCGCCGTCATCACGATCTTGCCCGGCTCCAGGTCACTCGGGATCAGCACCACCGCCCGCAGGCCCACCCGCGCGGCGTGGGCCGCCACGGAGTTGGCCAGGTTGCCGGTGGAGGCACAGCTCACCGTCGTGAATCCGAACGCCCGGGCGGCGGACAGCGCCACCCCGACCACCCGGTCCTTGAACGAGTGCGTCGGGTTGCCGCTGTCGTCCTTGACCCACAGCGAGCGCATCCCCAGCTCGCGGGCCAGGTTCTCCGCGCGGAACAGCCGGGTCATCCCGCTGCCGAGGTCGACCCGGGTGGCCGGGTCCTGGCCGGCCGGCAGCAGACCGGCGTAGCGCCACATCGACGGCGGCCCGGCCTCGATCGAGGTCCGGGTCACCCGGGCCAGGGCGGCCGGGTCGTAGCCGACCTCGAGCGGACCGAAGCACAGCTCACAGACGTGGGAGGGCGAGAGCGGGTAGCTGGCGCCGCACTCGCGACACCGCAGCTCGACGGCGGGCGAACCGGCCGACTGCAGGACGTCCGCGGACCGGTCGGTGCCAGCGGCGGGAGACAGGGTGGTCATCGGACAACGAGGCCTTTCCTCATCTTTCCCGGCGGGAGATCCGCGCGGGCCGGAGTTGGCACCTGTCACGGCGGGCCTCGCCGGCGCGATGGGGAAGATCGCGTGGCGGATGCGCTCGTGGTGGTTGCCGGGGCTTCGTCGGGCCGGTCCCTCTGCCCCTCGTGATGAGCGTGCGATATGTAGTTGGAGTTGTGCGAGTGTTCGTCACCGGATGCGCAGCCGTCAAACCCGGACTGCCGTCAGACGGGCTGGTCCGACAGGTCGACGGAGAGGAGGTGGCGCGGTGCGGCCCGACGTACGCCGGTGGTTCGACCGGCGCACCTCCCTCGCCACCGACTGGCCGGTCGATCGCCTGCTCGAGCACAAGGGTGCCTGCACCGTCTCGGTCGTCCTGCCCGCTCTCGACGAGGCAGCGACCATCGGCCGGATCGTCGAGACGATCCGCCGCGAGCTGGTCGACACCGTCCCGCTGGTCGACGAGCTGGTGGTGCTCGACTCGGGCTCGACCGATGCCACGGCCGCCGTCGCCCTGGCCGCAGGAGCGTCGGTGGTCGCCGGCGCGGAGCTCCTGCCGCACCTGGGCAGCGTGGCCGGCAAGGGCGAGGCGCTGTGGAAGTCACTGTTCGCGACGACCGGCGACCTCGTCGTCTTCGTCGACGCCGACCTCGCCGAGTTCGGCAGCCATGTGGTCACCGGCCTGCTCGGCCCGCTGCTGTGCGACCCGGCTACCGCGTTCGTCAAGGCTGCCTACGACCGGCCGCTCGGTGCCGCGGCGACCGGCGGCGGCGGGCGGGTGACCGAGCTGGTGGCGCGGCCGCTGCTCAACCTCTACTGGCCCGAGCTGGCCGGCTTCGTCCAGCCTCTCGCCGGCGAGTACGCCGGACGGCGCAGCGCCCTCGAGGCGGTTCCGTTCGTGTCCGGGTACGGCGTGGAGCTGGCCCTGCTCGTCGACCTGCTCGAGCGGGTCGGGCTGGACGGCCTGGCCCAGGTCGACCTCGGCCGTCGGGTGCACCGCAACCGCCCCGACGCGGCGCTGGCCCCGATGGCGAGCGCGATCTGGCAGACCGCGCTGGGCCGGCTGGAGCGCACAGGTCGGCTCGTCAGCACCGACGAGCCGTCGAGCGCGCTCACCGGCTTCGGCCGCGACGCCGGCGGATGGTGGGCACCGGAGACGGTCGACGTCGGCGTGAGCGAGCGGCCGCCGATGCTCTCCGTCGCGGAGTACGCCGCCCGCCGCGCCCGCGCCTCGTGACCACCGCCGGCTCCGGGCCGGCCGTCCGCGTCGTCTACTCCGACCTCGACGGCACCATGGTCGGCCCGATGGGCTGCTTCTTCCGCGCGGAGGACCACGCGCTGACCTTGGAGCCGGCGCGGGCGCTGGTCGCGCTGCACGCCGCCGGCATCGCGCTGGTGCTGGTGTCGGGGCGCACCCGCGCTCAGCTGGTCGAGGCGGGCCGGATCTTCGGCGCCGACGGTTTCGTCGGTGAGCTCGGCGCGGTTCTCGGCTGGGACGGCGGGCGCTCGGCCGAGATCCTCACCGGCGACATGCCCCCGTCGATGGCCGCGGCGCCGGCCGCAGCGATCGAGGAGACCGGGGTGGTGGTCAGGCTGTTCGAGCGCTATCCGGGTCGACTGGAGTACCACGCGCCCTGGCACCTCGGGCACGAGGCCGACGTGATGCTTCGCGGCAACGTCGACGCTGCCGACGCCGCCCGCTGGCTGGCCGACGAGGGGTTCGGCTGGTTGGTGCTCAGCGACAACGGCGTGCTGCCGATGACCCGACCGACCGGGCTGGACCCGGCCGCGCTGCCGGCCCACGTCTACCACCTGATGCCGGCCGGGCTGTCCAAAGGCCTCGGCGTCGCCCGCGACCTGGCCCGCCGCGGACTGTCCAGCGAGCAGGCGGTGGCGATCGGGGACTCGGCCAGCGACCTGGAGATGGCCCCCTTCGTCGGCCGGCTGTGGGTGACAGCCAACGGCGCGCGGCAACCGCACATGCCGGCCCTCATGGCGGCCCTCGACAACGTGGTCACTGCCGACGAGGCGGTCGGGCCGGGCTGGGCGCAGGCGGTGCGGGCCGCCATCGCGGGTGCGCGAGCCTAGGAGGCGACCAGGTCGGCGTACGCCGGGTGCTTGTCGACGTAGGACGCGATGAACTCGCAACGGGGCACCACGGACTCCCCCCGCGCCCGGGCGTCGTCGAGGGCACCGCCGGCCAGCGCGCTGCCCACGCCCTTCCCCTCGTACGCCGGGTCGACCACGGTGTGGGTGAAGGTGACCTGGCCCTCGGCGCGCGTGTACTCGGCGTAGCCGACGACCTGCCTGTCGAGGTGCGCCTCGTAGCGGCTCGCGTCGGCATTGTCGGCCACGGTGGGCCGGTCGGATTCCGTCATCTGCGGGTCCTCCCCCCGAGCCGCCCTCGCTACCCCTGGCCGTCGCTAGGCTCGCGGCTCGTGACGAGGTCCGCAGCAGCCAGCGTGCTCGTCGCTTCCAACCGGGGCCCGGTCTCCTTCGCCGAGGACGGCGAGGGCTCGCTCACGATGCGCCGCGGCAGCGGCGGCCTCGTCTCGGGGCTGCAGGGGGTGGCCCGCGCCGGGGACACGCTCTGGGTGTGCGCCGCGCTCTCGGATGCCGACCGGCTGGCGACAAGGGCGTCCCCCGGCGGCCGGCTCGACCTGGACGGGTATGAGACGGGCGGCGCCGTGCGGATGCTGGACATCGACCGCACCACCTTCCAGCGGGCCTACAACGGGGTGGCCAACTCGACCCTCTGGTTCGTCCATCACCTGCTGTTCGACCTGGCCAACACGCCGTCGTTCGACGCCGGCTTCCGCCGCGAGTGGGCCGCCTACGCGGCGTACGACGACACCTTCGCCGAGGCGCTGGCGGAGGACGCCGCGCCGGGCGCGAGCGTGGTGGTGCAGGACTACCACCTGACCCTGACGCCCCGGCAGCTGCGGCACCGCCGCCCCGACCTGCGCATCGGCCATTTCTCGCACACGCCGTGGGCGCCGCCGGAGTACTTCGCCCTCCTGCCCGACGACGTGGCCGGCGACGTCCTGCGCGGGGTGCTCGGCGCCGACTGCGCGGGCTTCCTCTCGGCGCGCTGGGCGAGGGCGTTCGTCGACTGCTGCGAGGCCCTGCTGGGTGCCGACGTCGACCGCGAAGCCGGCACGGTCCGCCTGGAGGGGCGGTGCACCCGCGTGGGCGTGCACCCGCTGGGGATCGACGCGGCGGCGCTACGGGCGCGGGCCAGCGAGCCCGACGTCGAGGCGCGGACCGACGGGCTGCGCAAGGTGGTCGCCGACCGGCTCACGGTTCTGCGCATCGACCGGACCGAGCTGTCGAAGAACATCGTGCGCGGGCTGGCGGCCTACCGGGAGCTGCTGCGCACCCGCCCGCAGTGGCACGGCCGGGTCGTCCATCTGGCGTTCGCCTACCCGAGCCGGCACGACCTGCCGGAGTACCGCGAGTACACCGCCGCCGTGCAGCGCATCGCCAAGGAGATCGATGACGAGTTCGCCACCGACGACTGGGCGCCGCTGGTGCTGGAGGTGAGCGACGACTTCCCGCGGTCGCTGGCGGCCTACCGGCTGGCCGACGTCCTGCTCGTCAACCCCCTCCGCGACGGCATGAACCTCGTCGCGGAGGAGGGACCGGTCCTGTCCGAGCGCGGCGTCACGCTCGTGCTCTCGCGGGGAGCGGGTGCCGCTGACGTCCTAGGCGCGGACGCCCTGCTGGTCAACCCGTTCGACGTCAGCGGGACGGCGGAGGCCCTGCACGCCGCCCTGTCGATGACCGCCGGTGAGCGGCTGGCCCGGACCCGGCGCCTGGTGCGCGCAGCCACCGCGCTGCCTCCGGAGCAGTGGTTCGCCGACCAGCTCGCCGCTCTTGCTGCCGTCGGCGGTGGTCCGGCGTGACCGAGGAACGCCTGGGCCTGACGGCAGTGCTGCACCCCTCGGCGCTCGATGCGCGCAGGGGGGTGGTGCGACTGCACCCGGAGGTGATGGCGGCGCTGGGTGCGGCACCCTGGGACCCGCTGCTGCTGCAGGGCCGGCGGACGACGGCGGCGCTGGCCGCGTACGCGCCGGCGGCGACCGACCGCGCGGTGCTGCTGTGCGACGACCTCGTGCTCGGCAACCTCAACCTGACTTCTGGCTCACCCGTGACAGTGAGCCGGGCAGCCGAGGCGCCCGCCTCGTCGGCGTCGGTGTCCGGGCCGGCGGAGGTGGTCGCTGCCGTCGAGCCGGCGATGCTGCGGTTCGCCCTGCTCGGCAAGGTGCTCACCGCCGGCGACGTGGTCTCGCTGCTCCCGCAGGACCTGTCCCTGCCGCCGGACGCGCCCGCCGACCAGCTGGACGCCGCCAGGCGCAGCATCGCCGCACGCGTCGGGACCGGCTGGACGTCGGTCCTGCTCACCGTCGTCGGGGTGTCGCCCTCCCCTGCGGTGGTCACCATGGGGACGGTCATGGGCTGGCAGGGCGGTACCAGCACGACGGGAAGCGCGACTCCGATGGCAGCGCCGGGGCCGGGGCCGGGAACTTTGTCGGTGAGTGACCTGCCGGGCCTGGAGAGCGAGGCAGCCGCGCTCACCGAGTGGCTGGACGTCGGGTTCCACGGCCTGGACCTGCTTCGCCAGCTCGGCACCTCACCGCGGATGGGCGTGCTGCTCTCCGGGCCGGCCGGCTCGGGCAAGGGCGACCTCGTGCGGGCAGTGTCCGCGTCGGTCGGGGCGACAGTGCTTACGCTCTGGGGTCCCGCGCTCGGCGCACTCGACCCGGCGGCAGCGGTGGCCCGGCTGCGCTCGACCCTTGACGAGGCCGGGCGGAGCGCGCCGTCGGTGGTCCTGGTGGAGGACGTCGAAGCGATAGCCCCGCGGGACGCGCCGGGCGCATTGCTGCCCTCCGTCCTCGACGCCCTCGGCGACGCGGTAGCGGCCGGCCGGGTCGCCATCGTGTGCTCGACCAGCCGGCCGGAGGAGGTCAGCCCTGACCTGCGCCGGCCGGGCCTGCTCGAGCACGAGCTGACCATTCCGCTGCCCGACCGGCCCCAGCGGCGGCGGCTGCTCGAAGTGGCCACCCGGCCGATGCCGCTGGCCGCGGACGTCGTGCTGGACGACGTGGCGGCCCGTACGCCCGGGTTCGTCCGCGCCGACGTGACGGCCGTCTGCCGTGAAGCGGCGCTGCGGGCTGCTCACCGGCACCGGTCGGACCCGGTAGGGCAGCCGGCCGTCGCGGTGAGCGTGACGCAGGCCGACTTCGATGCCGCCCTGGACGTCGTGCGGCCCACCGCCATGGGCGGCTCCCGGCTCGACATCGCCACGGTCTCACTCGACGACGTCGGCGGCCTGGCGACGGTCAAGCAGGTGCTGACCGAGACCGTCCTGTGGCCGCTCGCCTACCCGGACACCTTCACCCGGCTCGGCGTCTCCCCTCCCCGGGGTGTCCTGCTCTACGGCCCGCCCGGCTGCGGCAAGACCTACCTGGTCCGCGCTGTCGCCGGCTCGGGGCAGGCCAACGTGCTCTCGGTCAAGGGCGCGGAGCTGCTGACGAAGTGGGTGGGCGAGTCCGAACGGGCCGTCCGCGAGCTGTTCCGGCGAGCTCGCGACGCGGCGCCGGCGATCGTGTTCCTGGACGAGATCGACGCCCTCGCCCCGGTCCGCGGCCAGTCCACCGACGGAGGAGCCACCGACCGGGTCGTCGCGTCGCTGCTCACCGAGCTCGACGGGGTGGAGGAGCTGCGCAACGTCGTCGTGATCGGGGCCACCAACCGCCCTGACCTGGTCGACCCGGCCCTGTTGCGGCCGGGTCGCCTGGGCCGGCTGGTCTTCGTGCCACCCCCGGACACAGCGGCGCGAGCGGAGATCCTGCGTGCTGCCGCGAAGGGCGTGCCGCTGGCCCCCGACGTCGACCTCGACGCTTTGGCAGCCGGCGCGGAGGGGTTCTCGGCCGCCGACTGCGCGGCGCTGGTCCGCGAGTCGGCGCTGGTGGCCATGCGCGAGTCGATGGCCGCCCCCACGGTCACGGCCGCCCACGTCGCCGCCGCCCGCGAACGCATGCGCGCCTCGCTGCGGGCCGACCAGGTCGCCAGCCTGGCGGCCTACGCCGAGCAGCACGACAGCGGCGCCTAGCCGTCGATCGCGGCAGCCAGCGCTCGGAGCAGGTCGACCACGGCGGGCGGCCCATCGAGGACCAGGTCGGCCCGGGCCCGCAGCTCCGCGACCTCCGCCGAGTCGCTGCACACGGTGAGGCCGGGCGTCCCGGCCGCTCGCAGCGCCTCCACCGCGTCGTACGCCGGAAGGTCGCCCAGGTCGTCGCCCGCGTAGAGCACGGCAGTTGCGGCGCACTCCTGGGCGAATGCGCGCAGGGCGGCGCCCTTGTCCATGCCCGTCGGACGGATTTCGGCGACGTAACGACCGGGGACCAGCTCGAGCCCTGTCTCGCCGGCCAGCCGCCGCAGGGCCGGCAGCAGGGCGTCGAGCGTGCCCGCCGGGTCGGACGTCCGGCGGGTGTGCACCACCAGCGAGTGCTCCTTGTCCTCGATGTCGGTCCCGTCGGGCCGGTCCAGCTCGGCGAGCAGCCCGGGCAGCCGGCGGCGTGCCTCCTCGACGCCCGGGTCCGGCGCCGGCGCTGTCGTCTCCCCGGTCGCTGCGTCCCAGCGCTCGAGCCCGTAGTGCCCCAGCACGACGAGCGAGTCCAGCCCGCTCGCTCCGCTGACCTGCGTGAGCCGCAGCACCTCGCGCACGGGTCGACCGGTCAGGATCACGACCGAGCCGACGAGCCCGGCCAGTCGGCCGAGGGCGACCACGGCACCCGGCGCCGGTGTGGCGTCACTCGGGCGCTCGACGATCGGAGCCAGGGTCCCGTCGTAGTCGAGGGCGACCAGGGCCCCGGCCGGCGTGGCGAGCAGTGCGGTCAGGCCGGCGACCCCTGCGCGCGTCGTCGGCTCGGGCACCGTCACGGCCGGGCGCATCGGCTCAGGCGGCATCGTCGGACTCCAGGCCGGGTCAGGCCGGGTACTCCCGGGTCACCACGACCGTCAGACCGCTGCCGGGCAGCCCGGCGAAGCGCGGGAGAACACGCTTGATGGCGGGGAACTGCGCGGCCAGCGTGCGGGCAGCATCCTGCTCGTCCGGTTCGTAGTAGACCGTCGTCACCGCGATCCGGCCGGTGAAGTTGCCGATGTCGGCAATCGTCCAGCCCCCCGCCGCGAACTGGGCGGCCGCGCGCTCGGCCAGCCCCGGCCGGCGTGAGTTGTTGAGCACGGTGAGCGGGGCTCGCGCCGGCGCGGGTCGGCTGGCGGCGCCGGAGGGGGCACCGCCGGCCCCCCAACCGGACTGGCCACCCGGCGCCGAGCCGGCCGCGCTCTCGGGCGGCCCCGACGACGGGTCCGTCGCGGTCTGGCCAGGCGTCCCCTGGTTGACCGTTGCGGGGTCCGGGCTTCCTCCGGGTGGCGCCGGAGTCGTCGGCGCTGCCGGGACCGAAGTTGTCGGGGCCGAGCCGGTCGGGGCCGGACTCGTCGGCTTGCCGGTGGTCGGGACCGTGGTCGCCAGCGTCGAACGACTGAGCCCGCGGGCGCCCTGCCGCCGCGACGGGTCCGATCCAGGATGCCCGCGCAGGGCCAACACCACCACGACACCGACCAGCACGATGCCGAGCGCAAGGGCCACCGCGCCGAACGACCGGCTCATCCAGAACGGCGTTCGCTTGCGCGGGCGGTGGGCGCCGTGCCGGCCCCGGTCGGGGCGCCCGTCAGCCGCGCCCGGCGGCTGGGTATCCCCTGGCGAGCTCATGGGCGGAGAGGTCTGGCCGGCTCAGGCGTCCATGCCGAGCCGCCGGGCCGAGCGTGCGCGCTGACGCGACGCTCGTAGCCGGCGTAGCCGCTTGACCAGCATCGGGTCGGCAACCAGGGCGGCAGGCCGGTCGATGAGGGCGTTGAGGACCTGGTAGTACCGAGTGGCCGACATGTCGAAGAGGTCGCGGATGGCCTGCTCCTTGGCGCCGGCGTACTTCCACCAGTGCCGCTCGAAGGCGAGCACCTCGCGGTCACGGTCGGAGAGCTCGGCTTCGGCGAACGGGGTCGGCGCGCTCCCCGCCACAGCGTTCAGGGCGTCCACCTCGCGGATCTCCTCCTCTGACCAGCGGCACGACGGCCTCAGCACCGCACGAACCACACCGTTGTCATTCCAACGCCGCCATCCTGCCACGCCGCACCGACGATTCCCGGCAATGGCGCGGCCGCAGTCCGGCTCACAGTGCCTCGTGGCTCGATTGGCTGGTCGCTCGAGAGGCTAGGGGTAGAGCCCGCGGGTGCGGTGCGCGTCGGCCACCCGGCCGACCCCGATCATCTGGGCGGCCGTGCGCAGCGACACGCCTCGATCGGTGGCCAGCTGCGAGACCTCTGCGTAGGCCCCCTCGATCAGCGCCCGCAGCCGGTCGTTGACCTCGTCCTCGTTCCAGAAGTAGGCCTGCAGGTCCTGCACCCACTCGAAGTAGGACACGGCGACGCCACCGGCGTTGGCCAGGATGTCGGGGACGACCGTGACGCCTTTCGCCTCCAGGATCGCGTCCCCGGCGGGGGTGGTCGGCCCGTTCGCACCCTCGACGACGAAGCGGGCGCGCACCCGGTCGGCGTTGTCCTCGGTGATCACGCCCTCCAGGGCGGCCGGGACCAGGACGTCGACGTCGAGCTCGACCAGCTCCTCGTTGGTGATCGTGTCGGTGCCGGGGTAGCCGACCACCGAGTCGGCCCCCGCCCGAACATGGCGCAGCAGCGCATTCGGGTTGAGCCCCTGCGGGTTGTAGACCCCGCCCTTGACGTCGGAGACCGCCACCACCTGGCAGCCGGCGTCGTGCAGGAAGCTGGCGGCCAGCCCGCCCACCTTGCCGAACCCCTGAATCGCGACGCTGGCGCCGCGGCGGTCGACGCCCCGCTCGCGCAGGGCGGCGAACGCGGCGTAGAGGACGCCCCGTGACGTCGCGCCGGCCCGGCCCTGCGATCCGCCGATCGACACCGGCTTGCCGGTCACGATGCCGGTCACCGAGAAACCGGCCTGCACCGAGTAGGTGTCCATGATCCAGGCCATGGTCTGCTCGTCGGTGCCCACGTCCGGTGCCGGGATGTCGCGCTCCGGCCCGATGATCGGCATGATCTCGCTGGCATAGCGTCGGGTCATCCGCTCGAGCTCGCCCTTTGACAGCAGCCGCGGGTCGACCGCAACACCGCCCTTCGCCCCGCCGTACGGGATCCCGATCAGCGCGCACTTCCATGTCATCCACATGGCCAGGGCCTTGACCTCGTCGAGGTCAGTGGACGGGTGGAAGCGGATGCCACCCTTAGCCGGACCGCGAGAGAGGTTGTGCTGCACCCGGTAGCCCTGCAGGACCTCGACGCTGCCGTCGTCCCGGCGCAGGGGGACGCTCACTGTGAGCGCCCGGCGGGGCATGGCCAGCAGCGCATGCAGCCCGTCGTCCAGACCGAGGTGACGCACGGCGTCGGCCAGCTGGTACTGCGCGGAGTCCCATGCCGACTGGTGTCCGCCTGCCACGACCCGCTCCCCGCTCCCCGGTTCCCGGCCGGTGCCGGCCGCCCGACTCCTCACCGTACTCAGGAACAATGGCGCCACGTCCCCCTCGGCGGGGCGCAGCGACAAGGGGGCAGGCCTTGATGAGCACTGCGGCGACGGCGGCGAACGTGCTCGCCGTCGGCTCGGCCGGCCTCCTGCACCACCTGCTGGTCCTGCGCGGCTTCCCGGCGTACGCCATCGTGGGCGCGCTCGTCTTCGCCGAGGCAGCGATCTTCGTCGGGTTCGTCCTGCCCGGCGAGACCGCGGTCATCCTCGGCGGGGTGCTGGCCAACCAGCACGCGGCCTCCCTCACCGGCATGGCCACCGTCGTCGTCCTGGCTGCCGTGCTCGGCGACTCGACCGGGTACGAGGTGGGCCGGCGCTACGGCGCCCGGCTGGTCCGGCTCCCGCTGATCCGCAGCCGGAAACGCTCGATCGACCGGGCCGAACGCTTTCTGCGCGAGAAAGGGGGACGGGCGGTCTTCCTCGGCCGGTTCACCGCCTTCCTGCGGGCTGTGACGCCGGCGCTCGCGGGCCTGTCCAGGCTGCCCTACCGGCGGTTCCTGCCCTTCAACGCCGCAGGAGCGCTGGTGTGGGGGGTCGGCTTCACCCTGGTCGGCTACCTGGCCGGCGCGGGCTACGCCAAGGTCGAGAAGGTGGCCGGCCGCGCCTCGCTGGGGGTGTTCGGCCTGCTGGTCGTCGGGTTCGTGCTGGTGCGGGTCCGGTCGGCTAGACGCGAGCGGGCGCGCGGCTAGGCCCGCTCAGCAGCGGGCGAAGCGGCGTCTGCTCGAGCCGGCGTACGAGCGAGGTGACCGGACGCCGGAGGGCGACGACCACGACTGTCGCGACGACAGCACCGACCGCCAGGCCGGCCAGCACGTCACCGGGGTAGTGCACCCCGACATAGACGCGGGCGAAGGCCATGACGAGGGCGAGCACGACACCCGTCCAGGCCAGCCGCAGGCTGACGAAGAACAGCGCCGCCGCGACCGCGCCCGCCATGACTGCGTGGTCGCTGGGGAATCCGGGGTCGACGCTGTGCTTCACCAGCAGCAACGCCTGCGGCATCGCGACGAATGGTCGCGTCTTGTGGAACGCGGAGACCAACGGCTGGTTGGCCGCGATCGCCATCAGCATGCCGAGGCAGGCCAGCAGCGCGCCGCTCATCAACCTGGCGTCGCCGCGGCGCCGGGCCAGGATCAGGCCGGCCACGAGCAGCAGCCCGAACAGCACCACGCCGTAGGTCGCAAAAGCCTCCATCGGCCCGTGCAGCCAGCCGGAGTGGCGGGCGAAGTCGTTGACGTGCCGGAAGTCGTCGGTGTTGGACAGCAGGCCGCCGGCGGCTTCGGTCACGGGTCTCCTCGGAGCAGGTCCACGGGTGCGCAGGGGTCGGACCGCGGCGGCGCGACGCCGCCGTGCTCGTCGGTACGACAGGCTAGCCGACCCCGGCAGCTGCGCTGCCCGGTGACCGGTCCCGGCCGAAGCGGGCCCAGAGGTGCTCGCCGAGGGCGCGGTCGTCCGTGAGGGACGTGTCGAGGCTCACGCCCCCCAGCGGACGTCCGCGGCGCCGTTATCCCTTAGCGTAGGTATCGACGCATTCGCCTCCTGCCCGCCTCGTCGCGTGGCCTTGTCACGTGCGGGAACACGATGCCCTTCCGAGGGAGCTGCCGCAGAGGAGTAGCAATCCGTCATCGCACCCCCTTCGACCCCACGCCCGGCACCGTCAACCACCTTCTGACCGCCCGGCTGCGCCCCGACTTCAAGCGGGCCGTCGCCTTCGGTCTGCTGGCCCTGGCAGCTGCGGTCGCCGTGCCCGTCTACGGCGGGCTCCGCCTGTCCTCCCTCACCCAGAGCGCTGTCACCCTCGGCGGTAGCGCCGTGTTCGTGGCCTTGGCCGCGGTGGCGGTACGAACCGCTTCGAGTGAGATGGCGGCGGTCGGCCGGGCCCGTTTCGGCGACGCCCACGCGTGCGCTACCTCCGAATCCGGTTCGACCAGGAGTACGCGGACTACGCCGGGCGGGTCCGGCGCTGGCTGTGAGGCTGCGCCCGGACGCGAGCCGGGCATGTGCGCTCCAGGAGCAAGCGTCCCTGCAACCCGCCGGCCGGCGTACGGCTACACGCCGGCCGCGATGACGACGGCATCGGTTGCGAAGCCGGCCAGCAGCCCCGTGAGCAGCCCGTAGGCGAGCAGGTCGGCGCGGCGGGCTCGGGCGGCCACCGTGATGAGCTGGGTGACGACGTAGAGGATCGACCCAGCCGCCAGCGTGAGGAAGGCGACGCTGACCGGCTCGCTGGTGAAGCTGTGACCCGCCGCAGCTCCGAGAAAAGTCGGCCCGCCGCCGATCAGGCCCAGCAGGCCGAGGAAGGCCCAGCTCGGGCGGTCCCCGTCCGCTTGAGCGGCCAGCGGCGCGACGATGCCGAAACCCTCGGTGGCGTTATGCAGTCCGAAGCCGATGACGAGCAGCGTGGCCAGCGCGATCTGCCCGGCCGCGGCGGACTGGCCGATCGCCAGTCCCTCAGCGAAGTTGTGCAAGCCGATGCCGACAGCGATGAGCAAGGCCAGCCGTCGGGCAGAGCTCCAGGGCGTGGATTCGGCGCGGGTCGCGACCAGCTCGCCCGCGGCCATCGCGCCCGGCCCGAAGCGCGGGCTCGCCGCGGCCCGACGACGCATCCACGCCTCGTAGGCGACAAGACTCAGCAAGCCGACGAGCAGGCCACCGGCGAACAACGACCCGTAGCCGAGGACCGGTGCCAGACCCCCCTTGCCCTCGTGTACGGCGATCAACGCGGCGCCAACAGGCGCCCACGCGGCAGAGAAGACGTCCCACACCAAGAAGATCAGCACCCCTACCGAGGTGGCGTTGAGGAAGACGCGGAGCGCGGGAGCCGGGCGCCGAAGCCGGCCCAGCGGTAGCCCGATGAGGATGGTCGCCCCGGCGATCAAGCCGAGGAGCAACGTGCGGGAAAGCGACATCAGGCATGCTTCTTTCCACTCGACTTAGGCTGACCTAAGTAAGCACGCTTTTAGTGCGGACCGCAAGTGCGGGCACGGCGCTCATCAGCCCCCGCGTGCCACCGGCCAGCACCCTGGCACCGTTTCCGAGCGGTCGGAGGCGCCGGCCTGACGGTTTCGAATGTCGTCCACGACCAACTAGAGCGCGCCGGCGGAGGCCGCCAGTTCACGTACCGCCCGGACAACGTCGGCCGCCTCGGGTACGTCGACGGCGGGCACCCGACGCTGGTCCGCGTCCAGCACAGCCTCACTCCACGGGACCGTCCCCGCCAGCGCCAGGCCGTGCCGGTCGCAGAACTCACCCACCGCTGTGGCGTCCTGCTGCGACCGGATCTTGTTGGCGACGACGGCCACCTGCTGGATGGGTAGCTCGGCGACCAGCTGGCTCATCCGTCGAACGGTCTCCAACGACCGGTAGTACGGCTCGGCGACCAGCCAGATCGCGTCCACGTGCCGCACCGTCCCCCGGCTGAGGTGCTCCGGCGATGCCTCCATGTCCACGACGACGAATCGGTCTGTCCCGCCAAGGTCCTCCAGCAGCGCCGAGACCACTGCGTGGGCCGAGCAGAGGCAGCCCTCGTCGGCGTGCGCGGGTGCACCCATGCCGAGCAGACGGATGCCGTCCGGTCCCACGATCGCGTGCCGGTCCACGATGTTCTCGACCGACTCGAGCAGCCCCGTTCCGCCCGGTCGACGCGAGACGAGCGCCGGCGGGACCGGATGCAGATCTGCAGCCGCCTGGAGCGAGATACCCAGCGCCACCGAGAGGTTGGGGTTGGCGTCGGCGTCAATCGCCACGACGGGCTGCCCGGACGCGGCAACCACCCGCGCCAACGTCGCACTCAGGGTCGTCTTGCCCGCACCGCCCTTGCCGGCAACGGCGAGCCGCATCAGGCCCGGTCCGGCGCTTTCGCCAGCTGCTCATAACGCCGGCGGTAGGCAGCGAGCGCACCGGCGACGCCGGCCAGCGCGCCGGCCAACGCATGCAGCCACTCGCGACCCTCGTCGGTCACGGTATAAGTCCGCCGGGCCGGACCGCTGGTGGAGGGCTCCCAGGCGGAGCGCACCAACCCCTCCTCGTCCATGGCGCGCAGGCAGCGGTACAGCCCACCTGGGTCGACCCGGTGCATGCCCAGCTCCTCGACCTGCTCGAGCAGCTCGTAGCCGTGCGCCGTGCCCTCCGCGAGCAGCAGGAGCAGGCAGGGGCGCAGGTAGTTCCGCGGGAGCCCGACCGGGGCGTCCGCCTCGCTGGTCACGAGCGGCTCTTGTCGGCCCGCTCGGCAGCGCAGGCGATCGCTTCCTCCACCGAGTTGTGGCACCAGCAGTCCGCGCTGCACTCCCCGTGTGCCGGGCGGGTGAGGTCGGCGAAGCTCAGCGCGAACTCGGTCTTGCCCTCCTCGAGCCCCGAGGTCGAGAGCACGTACCCCCCCGGGGCCAGGTCGAGGTAGCCGTCGAGCACCAGCCGGTCCAGATAGCCCACACCGACGTCGGCGCCGACGCCCAGGAACCGCTCCAGCAGCGGAGCGTCGACAACCTCGCCCAGGCCCTCACCACGCAGCCAGTACATGACCTGCAGGATCTCGCTGCGCCAGTACAGCGCGCGCAGCGCCTCGGACTTAGGCGGGTGCAGCTCGTCCGACATCAGCTGCGCGCTGCCGCCGCGTCGGCCAGCCCGGTCAGGTCGCTGAGCGCACCCGCGACCCCCGCCAGCTGTCCGTTCACCGTGACGACCGCCGGTCCGATCACGTTGCACTGGGTCTCGATGGCACGGACGCCGAAGGCGACCTTGCCGAGCAGAACCGAGGTACGCCGCAGCGACGCGGCCACCCGCATCAGGTAGTAGACGAGCACCACAGCGACCAGCGCGATCTCGACAAGGGTCAGCGTGACCAGCAGCGCCGTCACAACGCGCTCCGGCCGGACCGGCCGCGGGCGACGGCGGCCGGTGGCGCCGGCGGCGGACTGAGCAGGCTCACGTGCTTGCCGGCCTCCTCGGTGAGGACGTCGAGACGCTGCGACAGCTCCGGCAGCAGCCAGGTCGTCGCGGTGTTGGCCGCCACCTGCTTGCCCGCCCCCCAGACGAGCCCGGCGCCGCGCTCGATCCGGTGCACCTGACGAAGAAAGGTCTCCAGCAGGACGACCGCAACCACGGCGACCACGAGGCCGAGGCCGAGGGTCAGCCACCAGTACCCGTGGCTGCTCATGAGCTCGCTCCCCCGGACAGCGCGCCGCGGGCGGCAGCGGCAGCTGCCACGATCCGCTCGGCCGTGCTCACCGTGGCCTGCACCTCCCAGAGCGCCGCCGTGCCGTCCCGTGCGTCGTGCAGGGCGGCGAGGACCGCCTCCGCCCTCTCCGCCGTACGCCGCGCTCCGACGATCATGAGCAGCAGCACGACCACGACGACCACGACGACGAGGCCACCGATCAGGTAGCCCAGCAGCCAGCCGTTCACAGCACCTCCACGCACGTCAAGAACGTCTCGCGGACGCTACACCGGGATTCCCGCTATGTGTATGTTGCAGATACGTCCTGGTGATCACGGCAGTCGACCGCACGGGAGCGGCAGATGGCGAACCGGCAGACCAGCTCCCCACGGCAGACCGACCGAACGCCGGCGCAGGAGCTGCTCGACCTGCTTGGGCCGGCGACGGCGTTCCACGACACGACGCACCTGGGCGCTTTCGGTATGCCCTCTGGCGCGATGACCGAGGACATGCTGGCGCCCGCAGCGGTCGCCGGAAGCCCCACCCGGTTCGGTCCGCTGGAGAAGGTGCACGCCTTCTGGTTCGCCGGGATGAGCTGCGACGGCTGCAGCGTGGCGGCCACCGGCGCCACCAACCCCTCCGTCGAGAGCATGATGCTGGGTGCCCATCCCGGGATCCCCCGGGTGGTTCTTCACCACCCGGTCATCAATGTGGAGTCGGGCCCGCACTACCTGCGCCCTGCCGAGCAAGCCATCGAAGGCACGCTCGACGCCCCGTACGTGGTCATTCTCGAGGGCTCCATCGCCGACGAGGTGGTCGCCCACAACGCGGGTGGCTACTGGTCGGCCACCGGCGAAGAGCCGTGGGGCCCCGACGGCGAGCTGCGGCCGGTCAGCTCGACGGAGTGGGTGGCCCGGCTGGCCGACAACGCCGCCGCCATGATCGCCATCGGCACCTGTGCCACCTGGGGAGGCGTACCGGCAGCGCAGGGCAATCCCACCGGCGCGATGAGCCTGATGGACTTCCTGGGCAAGGACTACCGCTCCGTCCTTGGGGTGCCGGTGGTGAACATCCCCGGCTGCCCGCCGGTCGGCGACAACTTCACCGAGACGGTCGCCGCGGTCCTGTACTTCCTGCAGGGCTTCGGTCCGCTTCCCGAGTTCGACGAGCTGGGGCGGCCGGCCTGGCTGTTCGGCGAGACGGTGCACCGCCGTTGTGTCCGCGGGGCGTACTACGAGGAGGGCACCTTCGCCTCCGAGTTCGGCGACCCCGAGTGCCTGGTGGAGATCGGCTGCTGGGGGCCGGTGGTCAACTGCAACATCACCTCCCGGGGGGCCGTGAAGGGGATCGGCGGCTGCATGAACGCCGGGGGCGCCTGCATCGGCTGCACGATGCCGGGCTTCCCGGACAAGTTCACACCGTTCTACAAGCGACCGCCCGGCTCGCTCGCCTCGACGTCGGTCTCCCGACTGGTCGGCAGCGTGATCCGGCCGTTGCGCAAGTTCAGCAACAACAACCTCAACCGAGAGGTGCGGTGGGACGTACAGGGCGCCGCTCCGAGCGCGTTCTCCCGCGAGAAGGCCGAACCGTCGCCGCTGTCTCATGTCGGGCACAAGTTCTACGACAAGATGCGGCGCTCCAGCGACACCGCGCGCAACGACGCCGACGTCTGGGGCAAGCGGCCCGACGAGGCGCCGAGCGGCGGCGGCCCGCGCGTCCGCACCTAGACCTGCCTGGCCCAAACCGAGGAGTTCCTGCATGTGCTTCAAGACGCTGCCGGTCGAGTTCGACGAGCGCGGCGTCGCCACGCTGCGGGGAGGCATCCCGAACCCGTACGACGTGAAGATCGCGATGCCCGACGTCGGCATGACCGAGACCGAGCGGCAGGAGCGGATCGAACGGCTGGTGGCCCGCAACGGCCACATCAAGGACCTCAACATGGACCCGGTCACCCGCATCGCGGGGGCCCTGGCCGTGCACGTGACCGCCGACCTGGACAAGGGTGCCTACCTCGACTCGCACGCCCAGGCCACCCTCTTCCGGGGCTACGAGGTCATCCTGATGGGCCGCGACCCGAGGGACGCGATCTTCGTTTCGTCCCGGGCGTGCGGGGTCTGCGGCGGGGTGCACGCGCACGCGGCGGCGTACGCCATCGAGCAGGCGATGGGGATCGCCCCGCCACCGCTCGGCACCGTCGTCCGCAACATGACCGAGGCAGCGGAGATGGGCTACGACAACCCGCTGCACCTCTACCTGCTGGCCGGCCCGGACTACTCGGAGTCGGTCATCCGGTCCTCCAACCCCGAGCTCTGGCCCAAGGCCGAGTCCTGGCCGTGCCCCAGCGAGCACATCCACGGCTTCAAGACGATGGCCGAGCTGATGACCGCGCTCAACCCGCTGACCGGCACGCTCTACCGCGAGGGCCTGGAGTTCACCCGGCTGTCCCGGGAGATGGTCGTCATCCTGACCGGCAAGTACCCGCACCCGCAGAATGTCGTGCCCGGCGGGGTGTCCACCACGCTGACCCTGCAGACGCTCAACGAGTACCACTCCAAGCTGGGCAAGATCTTCGACTACGCCCAGCGGATGCTGGCCGTCTGGGACGACATCCCGGCGTTCTTCTACGAGGCCGACGAGCGCTACCAGATGGTCGGCTACCGCCCGACCAACCAGATCGACCCGGGCTACTGGGACGACCCCTACGCCTACGACGCGACCTACGAGAACTGCAACTCCTGGGGCGAGAAGCGCTGGTCGACGCCGGGCGTGGTGATCGACGGAAAGCTGGTGACGACCCGGCTGACCGACATCAACATCGGCTGGGAGGAGTTCGTCGAGCACTCCTACTACGAGGAGTCCTCGTCGTCGCGCTTCGCGACTGACTCCCTCGGCAACCCGCTCTCGCCGTACCACCCGTGGAACAAGCGGACCCTGCCCAAGCCGGGCGCCCGGGACTGGAAGGACAAGTACACCTGGGCCTGCGCGCCGCGCTGGGACCGGCAGGTGGTCGAGGCCGGCTGCTACACCCGGCTGCTCACCACGGCCCTGGCCCAGAAGATGCCGGCCAGTGACTTCATCACCTCGACCGGAACCAGCATGCGCTTCCTCGTGCCCAAGGGAGAGACCGGCGAGCGCGAGGTGGAGTGGAAGGTGCCCGAGCGCTGGAACGCCTTCGAGCGCAACCGCGGCCGGGCCTACCACTACCTGTTCAGCCAGCTGGTCGGCCTGGAGAGCCTGTTCGAGGCCTACAAGCTGTTCAAGCAGGGCGAGCGCAAGGTCGCAGCCCTGAACCCGACCGAGCTGGAGAAGGCGATCCCCCAGGACGAGCGGGTCGCGGTCGGCTGGTGGGGGGCCGGGCGCGGCTGGCTGACCCACCACCTGGTGATGGACAAGGGCAAGATCACCAACTACCAGATCTGTACGCCGTCCACGATCAACGCCTCGCCGCGGGACCCGTGGGGCCAGCCGGGCCCATACGAGGAGGCGGTCATGAACACTCCGATTATCGAGGACGTCTCCGACCCGGCCGGGTTCACCAGCATCGACATGCTGCGCGGCATCCGCAGCTTCGACCCGTGCATGCCGTGCACGACGCACGCCTACACGGGCACGGGCGAGGTCGTGCGCGAGGTCAACACCTGCTCCTGCGGCGGTGACTGAGCCGCAGCGACCCCCGGTGGTCGTCCTCGTCGGCGGCGTCAGCGAGCTGTACCAGCACGACCTCGACCTGGGCCGGCTCGCGGTCGAGCGGCTGCTGCTCGAGGACCTTGGGCCGGGCGCGCTCGTCGAGGAGCTGCACTACGGCGCGATCGCCGTCGCCCAGCGGCTGGAGGACCTGCGCCCGGCGGCTCTGGTCCTGGTCAGTGCCGTGCGTCGCGGCAGGGAGCCAGGCACCGTCGTACGCCGCCGGCTCGACCCTCCCGTGCTGCCCGCCGCCGAGGTGCAGGCGGCGGTCGGCGACGCGGTGACCGGCTACGTCCATCCCGACCTGGTGGTCGAGATCGCGGCCGCGCTGGGGGTTCTGCCGCCGCGGACGGTGGCGGTGGAGGTCGAGCCGGCGGAGACGGGCTCCGGGGAGGGACTGAGCGAGCCGGCCAAGGCTGGGTTGGAGCAGGCGCTGGAGCTGGTTCGGGCCGAGGCCAGGAGGGCACCGCTGCTCGCGCTCGCCGACGAGCTACGGCCGCTGGCCGCCGGGCCCCGGCTCGAGGACTCCGCTGGGTTATCCGCGCTGCGCAGGCTGCTCGCGGAGCTCGTCCTGCTCGACTGCGAAGGCCGCTGGGGGCGGGTGTTCGCGCTTCGCGACGAGCTGAAGCTGGGCATCGCCTCGGGTGTGAGCAGCGAGGGGATGGACCACCGGGACTGGGCGCTCTGGTGGGCCCTGGTCGAGGAGCTGGACCGGCTCGAGTCCGTGGAGGCAGTGCCCAGCTGAGGTGCCCTCGACCCCGCGTCAGTCCTGCTTGGGACCGTGCTCGGGGAGGTTGGCCAGGATGTGCTCCCGAGACGGGATGTGGCTGCCGTGGGCGCCCCCGTGATCTCGGGCGTGCTCCTGCACCTGTCGTACCAGGTCGTCTTCGTCCTCGGCCACGATCATCTCGCGGCACCGCTTGCAGGGAATGTTGATCGTCACGGAGTGTCCGTTCGAGCGTCCATCAGGGCCGTGGACGGCTCAGGTTTCAGCGGGCGCCCAGCACGGTCACTCAAGACCGACCGTCGCCTCATTGCAACGGGTAGCCGAGGATCTGCTCGGGCGGCTCTTCTGCCGGCGCCGGGAGCTCCAGCAGCCCGAGGTTGTGCGGCGGTACGGCGACCCGGTGGCCGCGGGCCGTGAGCAGGACCAGGGCGCCGTCGGCGAGCACGTCCACGGCCTCGCCGGTCACCTCGGGGCCGCCGGGACCCATCGGGATCAGCCGGGCGCGCAGCTGCTGACCGAGCGTGCTGCAGTGCGCGCGGTAGTCGGCCAGGACCATCTCAGCCGCTGCCGCCAATCGCGCCTCGATGCCCTCGACGCACCTTGCCAGCAGGGGCGCCCGCGGCGGCTCGGCGCCCTCGACCAGGACGGTGACGCTGACCCACTCGGTGCGCATCGGGCCGAGCTCGACATATACCCCGAGCCGGGCCAGCACGGCGCCGGACCGGTCGTGCACGCTGTCGGGCCAGGCGAGCCCCGCGCCCTCGGTCCCCACCGCGTCGAGCAGGCCTAGCAAGGCCGCGACGTAGGGCCAGCCCTCCCGCTCGGGCGCCAGGTCGGGCCGGCTGAGCAGGGTGAAGCCGAGTCCGGCTCCGGCGACGACGCTCCAGGGAAGTCCACCTCGACCCCGCGGGGAGGCCTGGTAGTCGGCCACCACAACCGCCCCGTCGGGAGCGCCCTGCCGTGCCCATGCCATGGCATGCGCTTCCGTCGAGAGCGCGGCTGGATAGCACCGAACCGACCGCTCAGCCAACGCAGCCGTCACTACCGTGGGGTCCAGGTCAGCCGTCATCGGCACATCGGCTCATTGCCATCCGGCCGACTGCCCCGCCGACTCCGCGGCCGCGTTCAGCGCGGCGGCCAGGCGTTGCCACTGCGGTATGGCGAACCTGGCCATCGCCGAACCGAGAACCGCCCGCAGCCGGTCGGTGTCCTCGACCGGCCGGCCCGAGCAGGCGTCGACGATGGCCGCGACCAGGCGCTGGTAGCTCGGTGGCGCCATCTCGATGACCACCTGGAGCAGGGCCTCCGCCAGGTCGTACGCCGCACCCGGTCGTGTCAGCAGTCCACTGAGGATGGGGCGCAGCTCGTCGGAGGGCTGGCCGGACGGAAGCTCGGCGATGCGCACGATCTCCTCGCGCAGCAGGGCCGGCCAGTTCTCCTGCGTCTCGGCGTCGAGCACGCTCAACAAGTCCGCGTCGGCACCACCGGGGAGGCGGGCCAGCAGCGCCGCAGCCTGCTCGCGCACCGACAACCCCACGCTGGCGACACCGAGTGCCTGGCGGGCCGCGAGCCTGGCCCTTGCCGGGTTTCCCTGATGCTCGTAGGCGAGCGCCAGGTTGGCCTTGACCATCGCGTGCTCGGCCGGAAGCACCGAGCGTGGGTAGGCGGCCAAGGCGCGCCCGAGGACAGCCAGCGCGGCGGCCACGTCCCCGGCCGCCAGGTGGGCAAGACCGAGGCCGTTCGCGGCCGCCCCCACGGCCGGCTCACTGCGTGCGGTCTCGGCCAGCCCCAACGCTCGGTCGAGCAGCGGCAGCGCCTCTGCCCAGCTTCCCGTCGCGAGCAGCAGCGCCCCGTGGTCGCGGGCGGCTGCCGAGGCCTGCCCGGGGTAGCCGGCAGCGAAGAACAACGTGCACGCTTGCGACCAGGCCGCACCCGCCGCCTCCGGCCGACCGCCGTCACCGAGCACCAGCCCGAGGTTGTAGCAGGCGGCCGCCTGCTCGGCCGGCTGACCGAGGGCCTCGAAGGCCGCAGCGGCCGAGGTGAAGGCGTCGAGAGCGTCGTCCTGCCGCCCGGCCGTGCGAAAGGCCGCACCGAGCATGACCTGCGCTTTCGCCCGCTCGAGGCGAAGGCCGGCCCGCTCGAAACCGTCGAGAGCGGCGGCCAGAGCCAGCAAGGCCGGTCCGGTCTGGCCCGCGTGCAGCCGCAGCGAGCCGAGATGGAACTGCGTCGTCGCGTGCTGGACGGGATACCGGTCGGCGGGGTAGCGGCCGAGCCGCTCGACCAGCACGTCCTGTTCCGAGTCGGCCACCAGGCCCTACCCTGCCATCGTGGTCGCCGTCGTAGCCTGCTTCGGCAACGTGCTGCGGGCCGATGACGGAGTCGGCCCGGCGGTCGCCCAAGCCCTGGCAGCCGGGCCGCTGCCCGACGGCGTGCGCGTGCTGGAAGTCGGCATCGGGGGCATCCACCTCGTCCAGGAGCTGATGGACGGCGTCGACGTCCTGGTCATCGTCGATGCGGTCGACCTCGGTCGCCCACCCGGCAGCGTGCTGGTGCAGCGCCCGGACGTCCTCGACGTCAGCACCCTCAGCGTCGAACGCCGTCGCGACGAGCTCGCCGACATGCACCTGGCCACCCCGGCGCGCGCGCTCATGGTGGCGCTGGGGCTCGGCATCCTGCCGACCGCGACCTGGCTGGTCGGCGTCCAGACGACCGACACCCAGGAGCCCCGGTACGGCCTGTCGGAGCTGACGGCCCAGGCGGTGCCCGTCGCCGTACGCGAGGTACGGCGGCTGCTGGCGGGGCACGCGGCAGCCGCGTCCTGAACGCCCAAGCCGCTCAGGCCGGCCGGGGCGTGATCTGCAGCAGCACCTGCGCCGGCGGGGGATGCGCGGTTGCGCCGTCGTCGGGCGCCACGTCCATCGCCACGAACCCGGGCAGGTTCTCTCGCAGTGCCTCCTCGACCCCGTGGCGCAGCGTCTCGGCAGCCGACGTACAGCCGGAGCAGGCGCCGACCAGCCGGACGCGCACGACGCCGTGCATGACGGCGAGCACCTCGACCTCGCCGCCATGCTCGTGCAGGTAGGGCCGCACCTGCTCCAGTGCCATCGACGCGGCCGCGACGTCGTCGACGCCGACGCCGTAGGCCTCGAACAGCCAGTCGACCGCGGCGTCCTCGCGCCGCAGCGCGGGGAGGTCCGCGCCCAGCGCGTCGGCCATCCTGGTGATCGCCAGCCGGTGGACGGCGTCCACGCCGTCGAGCAGCTCGAACACCCGGTCCCGTACGCCGTCGTCGAGCCCCTCGACGTCACCGAGCAGCTCTTCCAGCCGGTCGAGCAACGGGCCCAGCGAGGCGAGCGCCGGGTCCGGCAGCGACTCGGACGTCAGAGTCTCCGGAGCCGGCTCAGCCACCCGCCGGCCGGACCTTGGTCACCGCGTAGTCGATCAGCGTCTGGTTGAGCTCGACGCCGTGCTTGGCCTTGGCATGGGCGGCCACTGCGGCCACCAGCTCCTCGGCGGTCTCGGCCTTCGCCACGTTCGTGCAGGCGACACCGACGTCCTGGCAACGGAACTCGAGTGCCATCAGCTGGTCCTTCGCGCCTGGGAGCTCACGATGCCTGCGCCTGCGACTGGGGGTCGAGGTCGGCGACGAGCGCCTCCAGTGCCTCGGCGACCGCGGTCAGGTCGCCGTTGATCTCACCGACCAGACCCTGCACAGGCTGCACCCGGTGGGCGATCGAGGCCACGCCGAACACCACCTTGCCCAGGGTGTCGGTCAGCCGGCGCAGGATCAGCACCACCCAGATCAGGTAGAACGCCAGGGCAGCGACGAGGACCGTGCTGACGATGATGGCGGCAACGGCGGCGGCAGACACGGAGACCTCTCAGCCCTTCGCGACGAGGCGCCGCAGGGCGCCGAGGTAGCCGACGGCGTTCGTCGTGACCGTCCCGACGAGCTCCCGGGTCGTGACCAGGGCGGGCACCGGCTCGAGCGCGACCGTGATCCCGACCCCGTGCTCGAGGATGTCGTCGGCGTAGCGCATGCACTCGCGCGCGGGCCGGATGACATAGCTGGCGAGCAGCACCACCAGCGGAGCCACGACGAGCAGGCCGAGAGCGCTCATCGTCCAGAGAACGACCATGGTCGGAGTCTGCCTGC
>JALYXH010000204.1 GCA_030947185.1 Actinomycetota bacterium
GGCCGGCTCGACCCGGCCTCGGCCGCCGCCGGCCGGCTGGTCCTGACCACCCGGGGCCGCCTGCTCGCCGACGCGGTCGCCCGCGACCTGACCGACTGAGCGCGCCCGCCCGGCGGCTACTTCACCAGGCGCAGGCTGACCGGGTAGCGGTAGTCCTCGCCTCGGCTGGCGGCGATGGCTGCCATGACCGTGAGCACGGCGCCCCCGATGAGCACGGCGGGCAGCAGCAGGAAGCCGATCAGCACGAAGACCAGGATGAAGGCCACGATCGAGGCCAGCGCCACGGTGATGTGGAAGTTCAGCGCCTCGACGGCCTGGCGGCGGACGTACGCCGACTCGGTGCCCTTGGTGAGCATGACGACGAGTGGGCCGATCAGTCCGATGACGAAGAAGCTGACGTGGCTCAGCACCGCCCAGAGGGTGTCGTCCGAGCTGGCCGCGCTGCCCTGCCCGGTCGGTCGGTAGCCGCCGCCTACCGGTCCGGCCGGCTGTCCCTGTCCGGCCCATCCGCCCGGCGGCACGCCCTGCGGCCCCGCGTAGGGCTGCTGTGGTTGGTCTTGCTCGGGTGACTGTGGCTGCGACATGTGGGACCCCCCCAGAGACTGGCGGCAGCTGCCGCCAGGCCGACCCTACGGCCGCCCGCTGCCCGCGTCGCCCGGTTTGGGCAGAGAGGTTGCGGCTGCGCCGCCGTACACTTGGCACTCGGACCGGCGGAGTGCCAGGCGCGGACGGCGAGGGGGCCGAGCATGCTCGAGGAGCGCAAGCTCGAGGTGCTGCGCGCCATCGTCGAGGACTTCGTCTCCACCAACGAGCCGGTCGGGTCCAAGGCGCTGGCCGAGCGGCACGGCATCGCTGTCTCGCCGGCGACGATCCGCAACGACATGGCAGCGCTCGAGGACGAGGGCTACCTCACCCAGCCGCACACCAGCGCCGGCCGGGTGCCGACCGACAAGGGGTACCGGCTGTTCGTCGACCGCCTGTCGACGGTCAAGCCGCTCTCGACGGCCGAGCGCCGGGCGCTCGAGCACTTCCTGCAGGGCGCGGTCGACCTCGACGACGTCGTACGCCGGACCGTTCGGCTGCTCGCGCAGCTGACCCGGCAGGTGGCCGTGGTCCAGTACCCGTCACTGTCGCGCTCGGCAGTCCGCCACCTGGAGCTCGTGCAGCTGGCCCCCAACCGGCTGCTCCTGGTGCTGATCACCGATACCGGCCGGGTCGAGCAGCGGGTGGTCGAGCTGCCGGGCGTCATCGGCGAGGACGCGATCACCGAGCTCCGCAACGCCTTCAACGGCAGGCTCATGGGCCGGCGCCTGGTGGACGCCCCCGGCGCCATCGCCGACCTCCCCGGGGTGACGCCCCGCGAGCTGCAGCCGGTGATGACCTCAGTGATCTCGGTGGTCCTCGAGACGTTGGTCGAGCGCCCGGAGGAGCGGGTCGTGCTCGGTGGCACCGCGAACCTGACCCGCAGCGCGCTGGACTTCCCGCACACCATCCGGCCGGTCCTCGAGGCGCTCGAGGAGCAGGTGGTGCTGCTCAAGCTGCTCGGCGAGACCAACGACCCGGCGATGGTCACGGTCCGGATCGGCCACGAGAACACGGTCGAGGGCCTGCGCTCCACCTCGGTCGTCAGCGTCGGCTACGGCTCGGGGGACACCGCGCTCGCCGGCCTCGGCGTGCTCGGGCCGACCCGGATGGACTATCCCGGGGCGATGAGCTCGGTGCGTGCGGTCGCCCGCTACGTCGGCGAGCTGCTGGCGGGATCGTAGCGATGGCCGTCGACTACTACGCGGCTCTCGGCGTGCGCCGGGACGCCACGCCGGAAGAGATCAAGAAGGCCTACCGCCGGCTGGCCCGGGAGCTGCACCCTGACGTCAACCCGGACCCGCAGGTCCAGGACCGGTTCAAGGTGGTCACCGCCGCCTACGAGGTGCTCTCCGACCCGCAGAAGCGCGAGGTGCACGACCTCGGTGGGGACCCGCTGTCCTCGACCGGCGGCGCCGGGGCCGGGAGCCCGTTCGGCTTCGGCGGACTCGGCGACATCATGGACGCCTTCTTCGGCGGCGGGACCACCCGCGGCCCGCGCACCAGGGTCCGTCAGGGCGCGGACGCGCTGATCCGGGTCGAGCTCGACCTGGCCGAGACCGCCTTCGGCACCACCACCGAGCTGGACCTCGAGACGGCCGCCGTGTGCCAGACCTGCACCGGATCCGGGACCGCTGCCGGGACGCATCCGGAGACCTGCTCGACCTGCCGGGGCCGCGGCGAGGTCAGCTCGGTGCAGCGGTCCTTCCTGGGCCAGGTGATGACGTCGCGCCCGTGCCCGCGCTGCGGCGGTCAGGGCACGCTGATCACCCACCCGTGTGCCAGATGCGGTGGGGACGGCCGGGTCCGCGCCCGGCGTACGACGTCGGTGAAGATCCCGGCCGGCATCGAGAACGGGATGCGGCTGCGGCTGTCCGGCGAGGGCGAGGTGGGCCCGGGGGGCGGCCCCGCCGGCGACCTCTACGTCGAGGTGGTCGAGCGCGACCACCCGGTCTTCACCCGTGACGGCGACGACCTGCACAGCCGGGTCACGCTGCCCATGACCGCCGCCGCTCTCGGCACCAGCCTGACCCTGGAGACCCTCGACGGCGAGGAGCAGATCGACATCCGCCCCGGCACGCAGTCGGGCCAGGTCCTGCCGCTGCGCGCCCGCGGTGTGCCGCACCTGCGCGGGACCGGCCGGGGCGACCTGCTGGTCCACGTCGAGGTGCGGACGCCGACCAAGCTCGACGGCGACCAGGAGCGGCTCGTGCGCGAGCTGGCCCAGCTCCGCGGCGAGGAGCACCCGCAGACCCGCGCCGGCGAGGGCTCGCTGTTCTCTCGCCTGCGCGAGGCCTTCCAGGGCCGGTGACGCCGCCGGTCTTCCTCGTCGACGCAGCGGACCTGCGCGCCGACCGGGTCACCCTGGCCGGCGCGGAGGGCCGGCACGCGGCAGCGGTCCGGCGCCTGGGCGTCGGCGAGCGGGTCGACCTGTCCGACGGGGCAGGCACGTTGGCCGAGTGCACCGTGCTCGCCGCCCGCCGCGACGAGCTGGATCTTGCCGTCGCCGTACGCCGGGTGGTGGCCGCCTCGGAGCCCCGGCTGGTCGTCGTCCAGGCGCTGGCCAAGGGCGACCGCGGCGAGCTGGCGGTCGAGCTGCTGACCGAGGTCGGCGCCGACGAGATCGTGCCCTGGGCGGCGGACCGCTCGGTGGCCCGCTGGAGCGGCGAGCGCGGCGAGAAGGCACTCGCGCGCTGGCGCTCGACGGCCAGGGAGGCGGCCAAGCAGTCGCGGCGCGCCTGGCTACCCGACATCCCGGTGATGGCGGGCACCGACGAGGTCTGCGACCGGTTGAGGGGCGCCGCGCTGGCGATCGTCCTGCACGGGGCGGCGACGGCACCGCTGGCCGGCGTACGCCTCCCGACCGCGGGTGAGGTGGTCCTTGTGGTCGGGCCCGAAGGGGGGGTGAGCGAGGCGGAGCTGGCTGCCTTCGCAGCTGCCGGGGCGCGGTCCCTCCGGCTCGGCCGCACCGTGCTGCGCACGTCGAGCGCCGGCGTGGTTGCGGCGAGTGTGCTGCTCGCTGGCGGTCCGGCCTGGCGTTGACGCCGGTTGGCCCTCGACCGCCCTACCATCTGGACAGGTACCGTCGGGGCGGAAGGAGGCTGGTGTGGTGCACGTGCCGCCGGGTGCTCCTCGGCCCGCGACCGTCGCCGGTCTGTCGGCGACGGTCTGCCGAGCCGCTGCCGCCCTCTGCACCGTCGGCCTGCTCGTGCTGGGCGGGGCCACCGCCGCCCAAGCCGTCACCGACACGCCGACCCCTGTTCTCACCTCGCCCCGTCCCGTTCTGACGACCGCGCCGGCGCCACGCCCGTCGACCAGCTCGCCCGCCCCGGTGACCTCGACGACCCGGCGTACCACTGCTCCGGTGACGACGTCCGCCTTCGCAACGACAGAGCCGACGCCAACCCCGACGCCGACGCCGACGGCGACCCCCCCGGCACCCTCGCCGTCGCCCTCGGACTCAATAGCGCCGGCTCCCCTGGGCGACCTCCCGTCGCTCGCGCCGATCGCGTCCACCGGCCCGGAACCGGACCTGCGACTCCAGCGGATGATGCTGACCGTGCTGGCGCTGGTCTCGCTGGTCGCCGCAGCTGCGCTCGGCGGACTGAGCGTGCTGCGGTCGCGGCGCTGACGATGCCGCCGACGGACGACGACTGCCTGTTCTGTGGGGCCGCAGCCGGGACCCTGCCGGTCGACGTGGTCCGCGACGAGGCCCGTGTGCTCGCCTTCCGCGACATCAACGCCCAGGCCCCCACCCACGTGCTCGTGATCCCCAAGGAGCACCACGCAGACGTGGGCGCGCTGGCCACCGGTGACAGCGACCTGCTTGGAGAGCTCGTCCGGACCGCTACCGAGGTGGCGGCCCAGCTGGGGCTGACAGACACCGGCTGGCGGCTGGTCTTCAACACCGGCAAGGACGGCGGTCAGACCGTGGGGCACGTGCACGGCCACGTCCTGGGCGGGCGGCGGCTGGGCTGGCCCCCGGGCTGAGGACGCCGGGTAGCATGAGCTACCGGCATCGACCCGAGAGAGCAGGCGAACGGCCCCGTTGGCCGATACTCCGCGAGCAGACCAGCAGCCCCCCGTGCAGGCGCAAACCAAGATCATCGTACCGGGACTGCATCCGATGGTGGCGTTGCTCGGCTCCAGGGACGAGCTCCTCCGAGTGGTCGAGCGCGCCTTCCGCAGCGACATCCACGTCCGGGGCAACGAGATCACCATCACCGGCGACCAGGCGGAGAACGCGCTGGCGGTCACGCTGTTCGAAGAGCTGATCGCGCTGCTCGCGCGCGGCGACGTGCTCACCCGGGACTCCGTCGAGCGCAGCCTCGCCATGGTGCGAGGGGGCAGCCCGGAGCGACCGGCCGAGGTGCTGACCCTGAACATCCTGTCCAACCGCGGTCGCACGATCAGGCCCAAGACGCTCAACCAGAAGCGCTACGTCGACGCCATCGACAAGCACACCATCGTCTTCGGCATCGGGCCCGCCGGCACCGGCAAGACCTACCTGGCGATGGCCAAGGCGGTACAGGCCCTGCAGGCCAAGCAGGTCAACCGGATCATCCTCACCAGGCCGGCCGTCGAGGCCGGCGAGCGGCTCGGCTTCCTGCCGGGCACGCTGTACGAGAAGATCGACCCCTACCTGCGCCCGCTCTACGACGCCCTGCACGACATGCTCGACCCCGAGTCGATCCCGCGGTTGATGAGCGCCGGCACGATCGAGGTCGCCCCGCTGGCCTACATGCGCGGGCGCACCCTCAACGACGCGTTCATCATCCTCGACGAGGCCCAGAACAGCTCGGCCGAGCAGATGAAGATGTTCCTCACCCGGCTCGGCTTCGGCTCCCGCATCGTGGTGACCGGTGACGTCACCCAGGTCGACCTGCCCTCGGGCACCCAGAGCGGCCTGCGGGTGGTACGCGACATCCTCGACGGGATCACCGACGTGCACTTCTCGCTGCTGAGCTCCGCCGACGTCGTCCGCCACAAGCTGGTCAGCGAGATCGTCGATGCCTATGAGCGCTACGACGCCGAGAACGCTGCGCCGCGGGCCGACCGGTCGGCGTCGCCGCGCCGGCAGGGCCGCTCCGGCCGATCGGGCTGACTCCCCGGTGTCGGTGGATGTCTCGAACGAGTCGGGCGTGGCGCTCGACGAGCGTGCTCTGGTGACCCTGTCGCGTCACGTGCTCGATGCGATGGGCGTGCACCCGCTGGCGGAGCTGTCCCTGCTGCTCGTCGACATCGAAGCGATGGAGCAGCTGCATCTGCGCTGGATGGGCGAGCCGGGGCCGACCGACGTGCTGGCGTTCCCGATGGACGAGCTGGAGACATCCCGGCGTACCGGTCCGGCGGGGGAGGACGACGAGCCGGCGCCCACCCTGCTCGGTGACGTCGTGCTCTGCCCCGAGGTGGCCGAGACGCAGGCACGGGCGGCGGGCCAGCCGCCGGGCTACACCATGGAGGACGAGCTGCACCTGCTGTGCACGCACGGGATCCTGCACCTGCTCGGCTTCGACCACGGTGACGCCGACGAGGAGAAGGAGATGTTCTTCGTCCAGGCCGAGCTGCTGGCCGCCTGGCGCGGCGCCCGGGCTGCCGACCGTCCCGGGATGCCGGGATGAGCGGGGTCGACGTACTGCTGCTCGTCCTGGCCGCGCTGCTCGTCATCGCCGCCAGCGCGCTGGCCTGCCTCGACGCCGCGCTGTCGCGGGTCTCCAGGGTGCGGGTCGAGGAGCTGGTGCGCGAGCAGCGCCGGGGCGCGGCGCGGCTCCAGACGCTGCTGGCCGACCCGGCGCGCTACCTCAACCTGCTGCTGCTGCTGCGCGTGCTCGACGAGCTGTCCGCGACGACGCTGGTCTCGGTGGTCTGCGTCGACACGCTCGGTCTCAACTGGCGGGCCGTCCTGCTGGCCGCCGGGGTGATGACGCTGGTGGCCTACATCCTGATCGGAGTGGCGCCGCGGACGCTGGGCCAGCAGCACCCGGACGCCATCGCACTCGGCGGGGCCGGGGTGGCCATCGTGCTGACCCGGGTCTTCGGCCCGCTGCCCAGGCTGCTGATCGCACTCGGCAACGCGCTGACGCCTGGCCGCGGCCTGCGGGAGGGACCGTTCGCCAGCGAGGCCGAGCTGCGCGACCTGGTCGACCTGGCCGAGCAGCGCAACGTGATCGAGCACGGCGAGCGCGACATGATCCACTCGGTGTTCGAGCTGGGCGACACGATCGTGCGCGAGGTGATGGTGCCGCGCACCGACATCGTCTTCATCGAGCGCACGAAGACCCTTCGCCAGGCGCTCACACTGGCGCTGCGCAGCGGGTTCAGCCGCATCCCGGTCGTCGGGGGCAACGCGGACGACGTCGTGGGTGTCGTCTACCTCAAGGACCTCGTGCAGCGGCTCCAGGACCTGCACGAGGGCGAGCGCTCGGGCCGGGTGGAGGAGGCGATGCGGTCGGCCTCGTTCGTCCCCGAGTCGAAGCCGGTCGACGAGCTCCTGCGCGAGATGCAGGCGCAGCAGATCCACATGGCTGTCGTCATCGACGAGTACGGCGGGACAGCGGGGCTGGTCACCATCGAGGACATCCTCGAGGAGATCGTGGGTGAGATCGCCGACGAGTACGACAACGAGTCGCCGCCCGTGGAGACCGTGGACGAGCTGACCACCAGGGTCACCGCCCGGCTGCCCGTCGACGACGTCAACGAGATGTACGGCGTGGCGCTGCCCACCGACGAGGTCGAGACGGTCGGCGGCCTGCTGGCGAGCGCGCTGGGCCGGGTCCCGATCCCGGGAGCGAGCGTGAGCCTGGAGGGGCTGACCTTCACCGCGGAGATGGCGAAGGGCCGGCGCAACCGGATCGACACCGTCCTGATCACCCGGCCGGCCGGCCCGGAGCGGGCACCCGAGTCTGAACCCGAAGTCGCCGGCAGCACCGCCGATGCCTGAGCCGAAGCCGGCGCCGATGGACCCGGCGCCCATGGACCCGGCGCCCATGGACCTGGAGGACGCCAAGCTGGTGACCCTGGCCCGGGCGACCCGTGCCCGCGTGGGTGCGGCGCAGGGGGCTGCCGTCCGCGACGACACCGGTCGTACCTACGCGGGCGCTCCCGTCGCCCTGCCCTCGCTGTCGCTGACCGCCCTGCAGGTCGCGGTCGCGGCGGCACTGTCCAGCGGTGCGCAGGGGCTCGAGGCGGCAGCGGTCGTCGGCGAGCCCGAGGTGCTGGCCGACTCCGACGTACGCCTGCTGAGCGAGCTGGGCGGCCCGCCGGTCGTCCTGGCCCGCCCGGACGGCACCGTCCGCGACCCCCGGTGAGCACCGGTACGCACCGGGCCGGTTTCGCCTGCTTCGTCGGCCGCCCGAACGCCGGGAAGTCCACGCTGACGAACGCTCTGGTCGGGACCAAGGTGGCCATCACCAGCGGCCGGCCGCAGACCACCCGGCACGCGGTCCGAGGCATCGTGCACCGCCCGGATGCGCAGCTCGTGCTGGTCGACACCCCCGGCCTGCACAAGCCACGGACCCTGCTCGGCCAGCGGCTCAACGACGTGGTCCGGGCCACCTGGGCCGAGGTCGACGTGGTGGCGTTCTGCGTCCCGGCCGACGAGAAGGTCGGCGCCGGCGACCGGTTCATCGCCCGCGAGCTGGCTGGCCTGCGCCGTACACCGCTGGTCGCGGTCGTCACCAAGGCCGACCTGGCCGAGCGGGACCAGCTCGGGGAGCAGCTGCTCGCCGTGTCGACGCTGGCCGACTGGGCCGAGGTCGTACCGGTGTCGGCGACCTCGGGCTTCCAGGTCGACCTGCTCGCCGACCTGCTGGTCTCGCGGCTCCCGGAAGGTCCGGCGCTCTACCCCGACGGCGAGCTCACCGACGAGCCAGAGGTGGTGATGGTGGCAGAGCTGATCCGGGAGGCCGCGCTCGAGGGTGTCCGCGACGAGCTGCCGCACTCGCTGGCGGTGGTCGTCGAGGAGATGGCCCCCCGCGAGGGCAAGGCCGACCTGGTCGACGTCTCGGCCATCGTCTACGTCGAGCGCGACAGCCAGAAGGCGATCGTGATCGGCACCGGCGGCAGCCGGCTCAAGACAGTCGGCACCGTCGCCCGGCACCAGATCGAGACGCTGCTCGGCTCGCGCGTCTACCTCGACCTGCGCGTCAAGGTGGCCAAGGACTGGCAGCGTGACCCGAAACAGCTGCGCCGGCTGGGCTTCTGACGGCGTTCGAGGGACCCGCCGGGAGACAATGCGCGGGTGAGCCTCTACCGCGACGAAGGCGTCGTCCTGCGCGTGCAGAAGCTCGGTGAGGCCGACCACATCGTCAGCCTGCTGACCCGTCGGCACGGGCGGGTCCGGGCGGTGGCCAAGGGCGTCCGGCGGACCCGGTCGAAGTTCGGCGCCTCGCTGCAGCCCTTCACCCACGTCGACCTCCAGCTGTACGCCGGCCGCCAGCTCGACATCGTCACCCAGGCCGACACCCTCACGCCGTACGGCGAGTCGCTGGTCGGGGACTACCCGCGCTACACGGCGGGCACGGCAGTCCTGGAGACGGCTGAGCGGCTGACGGCCGAGGAGCGCGAGCCCTCGCTGCGGCTGTTCCTGCTCGTCGTGGGCGCGCTGCGGACGCTGGGTGCGGGGGAGCACGCGCCGACCCTGGTGCTCGACGCGTTCCTGCTGCGGGCGATGTCCGTGGCGGGCTACGAACCGGCGCTGGAGGTCTGTGCCCGCTGCGCGGCTCCCGGACCGCACCGCGCGTTCTCGGTCCCTGCCGGTGGCGTGGTCTGTGCCGCCTGCCGGCCGGCCGGTGCAGCGTCGCCGTCGCCGGCCGCTGTCGCGTTGATGCAGAGCCTGCTGACGGGGGACTGGCCCGGTGCCGACGCCAGTGCGCCGGGCAGCCGGCGGGAGGGCAGCGGCTTGGTCGCGGCCTACCTGCAGTGGCATCTGGAGCGCGGGCTGCGCTCCCTGCCGCTGGTGGAGCGCACGTGAGCCCTGCCGGCCCGGGGCGGCCGCCGTCGGTGCTGCCCCCGTCGGTGCACCCGTCCGGCGCACGGGCCCCGGTGCTGCCGCCGGAGCTGGTGCCGCGTCATGTTGCCCTGGTCATGGACGGCAACGGCCGGTGGGCCAAGGAGCGCGGGCTGCCGCGGACGAAGGGGCACGAGCGCGGCGAGGCGGCGCTGCTCGACGTCGTGGAGGGGGCGATCGAGGTCGGCGTGCGGTGGCTCTCGGCGTACGCCTTCTCGACCGAGAACTGGAAGCGCTCACCGGAGGAGGTGCGCTTCCTGATGGGGTTCAACCGTGACGTGATCCGACGGCGGCGCGACTACATGCACTCCTTGGGGGTCCGGGTGCGGTGGGCCGGCCGGCGCCCACGGCTGTGGCGCAGTGTCATCCGGGAGCTGGAGACGGCTGAGGAGATGACCCGCGCCAACACCGTGCTGACGCTGACCATGTGCGTCAACTACGGCGGCCGGGCCGAGATCGCCGACGCGGCCCGTGCTATCGCGGTGGAGGCGGCGGCCGGTCGGCTGGACCCGAAGTCGGTGACCGAGCGCACGATCGCCCGCTACCTCGACGAGCCCGACATGCCCGACGTCGATCTGTTCGTGCGGTCCTCTGGGGAGCAGCGGACGTCGAACTTCCTGCTCTGGCAGTCGGCCTACGCCGAGATGGTCTTCCTGGAGACACTGTTCCCGGACTTCGACCGGCGGCACCTGTGGCAGGCGGTGCAGACCTACGCGCAGCGGGACCGGCGCTACGGCGGGGCGCTGCCCAACGGGTAACAGCGCCGGCCCGACACGGTCAGGCCGCCGGCCCCGCACTCCGGGCCGAGCCGGTGACGGTCCGCTCCGGGCTCCGGTACAGGATGCACAGCACCGCGTGCTGGCCCCGCTGCCAGCTCTGCTCGGAGGGGTACCGGTCGTAGATGGAGTAGCCGGTCGCGCCGGCCGGTGCCCCGACGTAGCCGGGCAGGGCCTGGCGGCACACGGCCAGGGCGGCGCCGCCGGTCTCCTGGACGCCGGGGTAAGGACCGGTCGGGAGCTCCTGGCGCGCAAACACCTCGGCCACATGCGGCTTGGCACACGAGCGGGCCGCAGCGGTGGCAGCACCGCGGGTCGGCAGCGTCGCGATGCAGTCGCCGACGCGCAGCTGTGACGTGGGCAGGTGGGTCTCGGAGGTCAGCTGGCCGGCCGCATCCCGGTGCGGGATGTAGCGGTTCACCAGATACCGGGCCCCGAGGGCCGCCGCGGCGACCGACACGAGCAGCCAGGCGGTGCCCAGGGCGAGGCCGATGACGGCGAGCCGGCGGCCGGCCCGACCGCTGCGCCGGATCCGGGCGAGCGCGACGAACCCCAGGACGATCCCGACCACGCCGGCGAACAGCGGGACGATGCCGAACACGAGGGCCGCGACCGCGACCGGCTCCCTGCCCTCTTGCGCCGGGGTGGCCCTCGGGGGCCCGGCCCCGTAGGCGGTCGCCGGCCGGACCGCCCAGGGGTCAACCGGTCGAGGCGGTGCCTGCGCCGGCTCGGGTGACGTTGCCGGCTGGCCAGGTGGGTTCGGCACGTCGTCGGACACGGCCCCATCGTGGCACCCGGGCTGGGGGGGTGTGGCTCAGTGACCGCAGTCGGCGCAGCGCCCGAAGATCTCGAGGGTGTGGCTCACGTCCCGGAACCCGTGCTGGACGGCGACCCGCTCGGCCCACCGCTCCACGGCCGGCCCCTCGACCTCGACCGACCGACCGCAGTCGCGGCAGACAAGGTGGTGGTGGTGCCGGCTGCTGCCGCAGCGCCGGTAGACCGACTCGCCGTCGTCGGTGCGCAGTACATCGATCTGTCCTGTCTCGGCCAGTGCCTGCAGGGTCCGGTAGACGGTGGTCAGCCCGACTCGGTCGCCGGCCGAGCGCAGGACGGCGTGAAGCTCCTGGGCACTCCGGAAGCCGCCAGCGCCGTCGAGGGCTGCCGTGATCGCATCCTGCTGCCGGGTCATCGGGCGCCGCTCACAGGACGCTCGTCACGGCGTACATCACGCCGACGCCGCCGAACGTGGTCAGCAGGGTGAGCTGGGAGGGGTGGCGGGCGTGCGCCTCCGGCAGGATGTCGGCGGTGGCGAGGTAGAGCAGGAAGCCTGCGAAGAAGCCGAGATAGAGGTGCAGGGCGGTAGCCGGCACGCTGAACAGCAGCGTGGAGGCGGCACCGAGGACCGGAGCCACAGCGTCCAGGCCGAGCAGGACCCGGGACCGGAAGTCCGAGTTGCGGTTGAGCTTCATCAGCGTGACTGTGTTGAGGCCGTCGGCGAAGTCGTGTGCGATCACCGCCACCGCGACCGCGATACCGACGCCCGACCCGGCCTTGAAGGCCAGGCCGATGCCGACGCCGTCGAGGAAGCTGTGGGCGCACAGTGCGAGGGCGGAGACCAGTCCGACGCGTGGGTGGTGGTGGCCGCCGTACTCCTCCTCGTGGGCCGGGTGCAGCAGTGCCGACTTCTCGACCACATGCAGGACGAGGAAGCCCAGCACCAGCATGATCATCACGGTGCTGAACGCCGGTCCGCCGTCGCCGTTGGCAATCTCCGGCAGCAGGTCGAAGGCGACGACGCCGAGCATCACGCCGGCTGCGAAGCCCAGCACCAGGTGCAGCCGGTCATTTCGGCGCAGGGCGAAGAGCCCGCCACCCAGCGTGGACAGGAAGCTGACGAACGCGACGGCGATGGCCATGCGGTGAACTCTACCTGAAAATGAGAACGGTTGTCGTTTCGATGACCCGACCCGAGCTACCTGCGCAAGGCCAGGACCGCACCCACCAGCATCACCACCGGCGCGACCAGGCGCACGGCGCGGCCGCCCGGCGTGAGGGCCGGCCAGGACAGGTAGCCGAGCAGGCCGAGAAACGCCGCGACAAGGACCAGCAGGAAGAAACCGAGGACCCCCCCGGAAAAGAGCCCGCCCACCACGAGGGCCAGCAGCAGCAGCGGCAGGGTCAGCCGCGGCAGCCGGCTGAGGTACGCAAGCGGGACCGCGACCACCCCCTCGACACGACGGCGCAGACTGGACGACTGCCGAGCCGGTGGCACCGGCGGCCGTGGCATGCCTGCTGGACGTGGTCGGCCCGCAGGCCGCTGCTGCCGTGGTCGGCCGGTGCCCGGTCGCGAGCCGCGCCGGGACCGGTTGCCGCGTCGCCGGCCCGACTGCGCCACGCCGACCTCACCCCCACCTGGCTACCGTTGGGTCGGCATCCTCTCCCACCTCGCCGAAGGGTCGGCCACCACGTGCTCGTCGTCTCGCACTTCACCGTTCCACCCGGCGACGGTCCAGAGCTCGCCGGGCGGGCGGCCGATGCGCTGGCCGCCTTCGCCGCCCGGCCTGGCTACCGGCGCGGCTGGTTCGCCCGCGCCACCGACGACGCGTCCGCCTGCGTCGTGGTCACCGAGTGGGACGGCGTCGGGGCCTACCGCCGCTCGCTGTCGTCGTACGACGTCAAGGTCGCGGCAGCACCGCTGCTCTCCCTGGCGGAGCCGGGACCGAGCGCGTTCGAGGTGCTGCACGTCGTCGACGCGGCAGGGGTCGCCTCGCACCAGCCGAGCGGACGGGCCGCCGACGCCGGCGAGGTGGCCGTCGGGCGGGCGGCCGCGGCCGAGGTGCCACCGGCCGGGTAGCCTTCCGGGACCGCCGACCGCCAGCCGGATGGAGATCCCGTGGCAGCGCCCGACCGCATGGATACGATCGTCAGCCTCGCCAAGCGCCGGGGTCTGGTCTACCCGTCGAGTGAGATCTACGGCGGCTTGCGCTCTTCCTGGGACTACGGCCCGCTCGGCGTCGAGCTCAAGAACAACATCAAGCGGCAGTGGTGGAAGTCGGTGGTGCAGGGCCGCGACGACGTGGTCGGCCTGGACTCCTCGATCATTCTGGCGCCGATCGTGTGGGAGACCAGCGGGCATGTCACCGGCTTCTCCGACCCGCTGACCGAGTGCCAGTCCTGCCACACCCGCCACCGGGCCGACCACCTGGAGGAGGCGTACGAGGCCAAGCACGGCAGGCCGCCCGCGAACGGGCTGGCCGACCTGGTCTGCCCCAACTGCGGCAACCGCGGCACGTTCAACGAGGCGCGCAACTTCAACCTGATGTTCCGGACCTTCATCGGACCGGTCGAGGACGACTCGTCGGTGGCCTACCTGCGCCCGGAGACCGCCCAGGGGATCTTCGTCAACTACCTCAACGTGCAGCAGTCGTCCCGGCGCAAGCCGCCGTTCGGGATCGGCCAGATCGGCAAGTCGTTCCGCAACGAGATCACGCCGGGCAACTTCATCTTCCGGACCCGCGAGTTCGAGCAGATGGAGATGGAGTTCTTCGTGCCGCCGGCGGAGGCCGAGACCTGGTTCGCCTACTGGCGCGAGGAGCGTATGCGCTGGTACGTCGACCTCGGCGTACGCCCGGAGAACCTGCGCTACTTCGAGCATCCCAAGGAGAAGCTGGCGCACTACTCGCGCGGCACGTTCGACATCGAGTACCGCTTCAACTTCGCCCGCACCGAGTGGGGGGAGCTCGAGGGCGTCGCGCACCGCGGCGACTTCGACCTGTCCTCGCACGCTGCTGCATCCGGGGTGGACCTGTCCTACTTCGACCAGGACAGCGGCGAGCGCTACACGCCGTACGTCATCGAGCCCGCGGCCGGCGTCGACCGGGCCACCCTGGTCTTCCTGCTCGACGCCTATGCCGAGGAGGAGGCGCCCAACGCCAAGGGCGGCGTCGACAAGCGCACGGTGCTCCACCTCGATCCGCGGCTGGCGCCGATCAAGGTTGCCGTGCTGCCGCTGTCGCGCAACGAGCGGCTGTCACCGGCGGCGCGCGACCTGGCGGCGGCGCTGCGCAAGCGCTGGACGGTGGAGTTCGACGACGCCGGCTCGATCGGGCGCCGGTACCGCCGCCAGGACGAGGTCGGCACGCCGTTCTGCGTCACGATCGACTTCGAGACCCTCGACGACCAGGCGGTGACCGTCCGGGAGCGGGACGAGATGGGCCAGGAGCGGGTGGGCCTGGACGCGGTCGAGCGCTATCTGGCGGAGCGCCTCGGCGGGGGAAGTTAAGCCACGCTCTGGGAGCCAGGGCTTCCCACGATCAAGCCCGGAACCGGGCCGTGGGCGAGCCCAACGCGTAGCGCCGCCCGTAGCTCTGCCACGACCGCTGGCCACTGAGCACTGATCCGGCGCGGCGAGGCATGCAGCACGCACAGCCCGGCTGCCTGCATCCGGTTGTGCCGCAGCATCGTGCGTTCCCAGTCGGCCGGTCCGAGGTGCCACTCCCGCGAGTCCACCTCGAAGACCACTCCGGCCGCGAGCCACAGCGCATCCGGGCGGGCCAGCCAACGTCCACCGTGGTGGAGCTCGGCGTTCCACAGCGGCTCGGGGAGCCGCGCCTGCAGCACCCGGCGGCGAAAGTCGGCTTCCGCGACCGACCGCGCGCCCCCGGCGACATCGGCCAGAGCCGAGCGCAGCAGAGCACTTCCTGCCCTCGGGCCGCTGGCCAGCTCTCCGCACAGCGCTGCCACGCCCGCGCGCCGGCGCTGCACGGCCTCAGCGACCAGCGCCTGGACCGCACGCAGGTCACTGAGCTCCCGACAGGCGTCAGCTACGGCTCTGGCCACCGGCGAGACCCGCATGGCCGACACGACGACGGGCTGCGGCAGCCGTTGGGTACGCCGGATCGCCACGAAGCCGGCCGGCTGGCGCCGGATCTCATGCGGGAGAAGCACGACGACGGCCGTCGAGCGCCGTACGTGGGCAGCTCGCAGCCCGTGGACGGCGGCAGCGGTCAGCCCGCCCAGCTGAGCCCGTGGCCCGGCGTACAGCAGGCCGGCGATCCGGCGCTGCTCGTCGTCGAGAGATCCACTGAAGCTGGCGTAGACGCGCGGAAGCACACGCGTCCAGCGCGGGTAGGTGCCGCGGGTGCGGGCGGCGATAGCCGAAGCGGTGACACCGTGGCTGATTGCCTGGTCGTAGGTGAGCAGCCCGCGCTGCCGGTGCAGGATTCGGTCGAGCTCGGCCACCGGGGCAGCGTGCTCCTGGGGCCGGCCGGCCGGGGGGCCGGAGCAGATCTGTGGACGCGTCGCGGGAAGCGCTGAGCTCCCTGACGCGCACAGACTTCCCACGATCACGCTGGCCGCGACCGGGTAACCTGGGCCGCCCACCAACGCGAGCGCCGGAGCCCTGCTGCGAGGAGATGACGTGACGAAGTACGTCTACGACTTCAACGAGGGCAACAGGGACCTCAAGGACCTGCTCGGGGGCAAGGGCGCCAACCTGGCCGAGATGACCAACCTGGGCCTGCCGGTGCCGCCCGGCTTCGTGATCACCACGGAGGCCTGTCGCGCCTACCTCGAGCACGGTGAGGAGCCCCCCGAGCTGGCTGCCGAGGTCACCGAGCACCTGCAGGCCCTCGAGCAGGCGATGGGCAAGCAGCTCGGCGCCGCCGACGACCCGCTGCTCGTGAGCGTCCGGTCCGGAGCGAAGTTCTCGATGCCCGGGATGATGGACACCGTCCTCAACATCGGGCTGACCGACGCGAGCGTCACCGGACTGGTCAAGCAGTCCGGCAACGACCGGTTCGCCTGGGACTCCTACCGCCGGCTGATCCAGATGTTCGGCAAGACCGTCCTCGGCGTCCCCGGCGAGCCTTTCGAGCACGCGATCGACGAGGCGAAGACCGCCAAGGGCACCAAGAACGACCTCGACCTCGACGAGGGCGACCTGCAGACGCTCGTCGAGACGTTCAAAGGGATCGTGCAGCAGCACACCGGCCGCGGCTTCCCGCAGGACCCGCGCGAGCAGATGGACCTCGCCGTCCGTGCCGTCTTCGACTCCTGGAACGGCGACCGGGCCCGGCTCTACCGCCGCCAGGAGCGCATTCCCGCCGACCTCGGCACCGCCGTCAACATCGTCAGCATGGTGTTCGGCAACATCGGGATGGACTCCGGCACCGGCGTCGCGTTCACCCGCGACCCGGGCACCGGCAGCCAGGGCATCTACGGCGACTACCTCGAGAACGCCCAGGGCGAAGACGTCGTCGCCGGCATCCGCAACACCCGCTCCCTCGAGGAGCTCGAGGACATCGACAAGCCGGCGTACGACGAGCTGCTCGGCATCATGGGCCGGCTCGAGTCGCACTACCGAGACCTGTGCGACATCGAGTTCACGATCGAGCGCAACAAGCTGTGGATGCTGCAGACGCGGGTCGGCAAGCGCACAGCAGCCGCCGCGTTCACCATCGCCACCCAGCTCGTCGACGAAGGGCTGATCGACCTCGACGAGGCGCTGCTGCGGGTCACGGGCGCCCAGCTCGCGCAGCTGATGTTCCCGCGCTTCGACGAGACCGCCGACGCCGAGCAGATCGCGAAGGGCATGAACGCCTCGCCGGGCGCTGCGGTCGGCAAGGCGGTCTTCGACTCCGACCGCGCCGAGGCGATGGCGGCCAAGGGCGAGCAGGTGATCCTCGTACGCCGGGAGACCACCCCCGACGACCTCAACGGGATGATCGCCGCCCAGGGCATCCTGACCAGCCGCGGCGGCAAGACCAGCCACGCGGCAGTTGTCGCCCGTGGCATGGGCAAGACCTGCGTCTGCGGTGCCGAGGAGCTCGAGGTCGACCTGAAGGGCAACACCTTCAAGGCTCCAGGTGGCCAGACCGTCAGCGAGGGCGACGTGATCTCCATCGACGGCTCGTCCGGCGCGGTCTACCTGGGTGAGGTGGCCGTCGTACCGAGCCCGGTCGTGGAGTACTTCGAGGGCAAGGCGAGCCCCGACAGCGACCCGCTGGTGGCCGCCGTACACCGGCTGGTCGCCCACGCCGACAGCAAGGCCCGGCTGCACGTGCGGGCAAACTCCGACACCCCCGAGGACTCCGAGCGGGCCCGCCGGTTCGGGGCGGTGGGCATCGGTCTGTGCCGGACCGAGCACATGTTCCTCGGCGACCGGCGCCAGCTGGTCGAGGACCTGATCCTCGCCGACACCGACGACGAGCAGGAGAAGGCGCTGTCGGCGCTGCTCCCGATGCAGCGCGAGGACTTTGTCGGCATCTTCGCCGCCATGGACGGTCTGCCGGTCACGGTCCGGCTGCTCGATCCGCCGCTGCACGAGTTCCTGCCCGACCTGACCGACCTCTCCGTCGAGCTGGCGGTCGCGCAGGCCACCAAGGACAAGCCGTCTTCGGGACGCAGCGTGGAGGAGGTCAAGGCGCTGCTCGACGCGGTACGCCGGCTGCACGAGCAGAACCCCATGCTCGGTCTGCGCGGGGTGCGGCTCGGGCTGGTCGTGCCCGGCCTGTTCGCGATGCAGGTGCGGGCCATCGCGGAGGCGGCCAGCGAGCGCAAGAAGGCCGGCGGGGACCCCAAGGTCGAGATCATGATCCCGCTCGTCGGCGCCGTGCAAGAGCTCGAGGTCATCCGGGACGAGGCGCTCGGCATCCTGACCGAAGTGAGCGAGCAGACCGGCCAGCAGCTCGACGCGCTGATCGGGACGATGATCGAGCTGCCGCGGGCTGCCCTGACCGCGGGCCAGATCGCCGAGGCTGCCGAGTTCTTCTCCTTCGGCACCAACGACCTGACCCAGACGACGTGGGGGTTCTCTCGAGACGACGTCGAGGCGGCATTCTTCTCCCGCTACCTCGAGCTGGGGATCTTCGGCGTCTCGCCGTTCGAGAGCCTCGACCAGGACGGCGTCGGCCGGCTGATGGAGATCGCGGTGGCCGAGGGCCGGGAGGCCCGCCCCGACATCCATCTCGGCATCTGCGGCGAGCACGGCGGCGACCCCGACTCGGTGCACTTCTGCCACCGGATCGGCCTGGACTACGTCTCCTGCTCGCCGTTCCGGGTGCCGGTCGCGCGGCTCGAGGCCGGCCGGGCCGCCATCGAGACCGGCGGCAGCGACACCCGTTGACCCGGCCACTGCGCTGGGTACGCCGGATCGTCCTGGTCGTCGTCCTGCTGGTCCTCGTCGTGCCGGCAGCCACCGCCCTGCGGGTCTGGCAGGTCGCCCGCACCGACACCCGCCGGCCCGCCGACGTGATCATCGTGCTGGGCGCCTCCCAGTTCGACGGCCGGCCGTCGGCGGTCTTCCAGGCCCGGCTCGACCACGCGCTCACGCTGTTCAGGGACAAGGTCGCGCCGCGCATCGTCACCGTGGGCGGCGGTCAGCCGGGGGACCGGTTCACCGAGGGGGAGGCCGGCGCGCGCTACCTCGGGGAGCACGGGGTGCCGGCCTCGGCGCTGGTGCCGGTTGGGGAGGGCCGGGACACGCTGGCCAGCCTGCAAGCGGCGGCGCCGGTCCTGGCCAGGAACTCCTGGCGGTCCGCGGTGCTCGTGACCGACCCGTGGCACTGCCTGCGGTCGCGCCAGATGGCCAGCGACCTCGGCATTGCCGCCGAGACCTCGCCGGCGCGGACCGGCCCGGCCGTGCACGACCGTGGCACGGAGATCCGGTACGTCGCCAGGGAGAGCGCCGCCTACCTCTACTACCGGGTCTTCCACCGCGGGTTCGACGCGGGCCCGAGCGCGGTCTGAGCCGGTTCGGCTTGCGAGACGATCGGGCGGTGTGCGGCGTACCCGCCGGTTGTGCGCCCGCACGCGGGTAGCAGGCACGACGACTGATCTACCCTTCGAACCGATGACGGCCAACCTGGCGCCCGCCCCGGCGTACGGCGAGCAGGACGCGGCCCGGTGGGTGAGCGAGCCGGCAAAGTCGGCGCAGACCGGCCGGTCGGCGTTCGAGCGGGACCGGGCGCGGGTTCTGCACAGCGCAGCGCTGCGCCGGCTGGCCGCGAAGACCCAGGTGGTCGGGGTCGGCGAGGACGACTTCCCGCGCACCCGCCTCACCCACTCCCTCGAGTGCGCGCAGATCGGGCGCGAGCTGGCCGGCTCGCTCGGGGCCGACGCCGACGTGGTGGATGCCGCCTGCCTGGCGCACGACCTCGGCCACCCGCCGTTCGGACACAACGGGGAGACGGCGCTGGACGAGGCCGCCGCCGCCTGCGGAGGGTTCGAGGGCAACGCCCAGTCGCTGCGGGTGCTGACCCGGCTGGAGGCCAAGGTGCTCGACCCCGCGGGGGCGTCGGCCGGGCTCAACCTCACCCGTGCGGTGCTCGACGCTGCCACCAAGTACCCGTGGCCCCGGTCGGCCGGCCGCCCCAAGTACGGCGTGTACGCCGACGACCTGCCGGTCTTCGAGTGGCTGCGCACCGGCGCTCCGGCTGAGCGGCCCAGTCTCGAGGCGCAGGTGATGGACTGGGCCGACGACGTCGCCTACTCGGTGCACGACCTGGAGGACGGGATCCACGCCGGCCACGTTCGCCTCGCCGACCTCGCCGACGCCGACGAGCAGGCCGAGCTCTGCGCGCTGGCCGCGACGGTCTACTGCGACCGCGCACCTCCCGAGCTGGCCCCGCTGCTCGCCGACCTGCTTCGGCAGGACTTCTGGCCCCGGGAGTACGACGGCACCCTGCGCGCGCAGGTCGGGCTCAAGCGCGCCACCAGCGAGCTGATCGGCCGGTTCTGCGCCGCCGCACTGACGGCAACGAGGGAGCAGGGCGGGCCGGGGCCACTGACCCGCTACGCCGCCGACCTCGTCGTCCCCGCTGACATCCGCGCGGAGTGCGCCCTGCTCAAGGCCGTCACCGCCCGCTACGTGATGGCCAGGGCAGGTGTCGCCGCCGTGCAGGAGGACGAGCGGGCGCTGGTGGGGGAGCTGGTCGCGTTGCTCGCCGACCGGGCGCCGGCCGGGCTGGACCCGGCGCTCCGCCCGGCGTACGTGCGGGCCAGTGACGACGGGGGACGGCTGCGGGTGGTGGTCGACCAGGTGGCGCGGCTGACCGATACGTCGGCCCGCAGCTGGCACCACCGGCTCGTCCGGTCTTGACAGACCGCTCGTCAATTTTATAATTGTGAGCAATCCAGCGTGCTCGACCGTTTCGCCGTCCCCGAGGGGAACGGCACTGTGGGCCTTCGCCCAGGGTCGCACGCCGCTCGGCTCGACACGGCCCTGATCCGTCGTATCCGGCGCGCACACTGGGCGGCATTGCCGCAGTCGGCGGTCGACGCGATCGTCCGGCCCAAGGTGAGGAGCGTGATCGCAGTGGCCGGCCGGATCCGTGACGAGGACATCGCGCTCGTGCGCGAGCGGTCCCCGATCGCGACGGTGGTCGCCGAGCACCTCGCCCTGCGCAACGCAGGGGGCAGCGAGCTCAAGGGCCTGTGCCCGTTCCACGACGAGAAGAGCCCGTCGTTCCACGTCTCGCCGCAGCGCGGCTACTACCACTGCTTCGGCTGCGGCGAGGGTGGTGACGTGATCACTTTCGTGGAGAAGGTGGAGCACCTGAGCTTCACCGAGGCCGTCGAGCGGCTGGCCGCGCGAGCCAACGTCGAGCTGCGCTACGAAGGCGGTAGCGCGGCGCCTCGCCAGCAGCACGGCCAGCGCACCCGGCTGGTCGAGGCCCACGCGGCGGCTCAGGAGTTCTACGTCGGCCAGCTCGAGTCCGCCGAGGCCAAGATCGGCCGCGACTTCCTGACCGAGCGCGGCTTCGACTCCTCGGCGGCCGCCGCCTACTCGGTCGGCTACGCCCCGGCCGGGTGGGACACCCTGGTCCGCCATCTCACCGCCCGCGGCTTCTCCCGGGCCGAGCTGACCACTGCCGGCCTGGCGCGCGAGGGCCAGCGCGGCGCCATCGACCGCTTCCGCGGCCGGCTGGTCTGGCCGATCCGCGACATCACCGGTGACGTGATCGGCTTCGGTGCCCGGCGGCTGCGCGAGGACGACAGCGGGCCCAAGTACCTCAACACCCCGGAAACCCCGCTCTACAAGAAGAGCAGCGTGCTCTACGGCGTCGACCTCGCCAAGAAGGAGATCGCCCGCCAGCACCAGGCGGTCATCGTCGAGGGGTACACCGACGTGATGGCCTGCCACCTGGCCGGCGTCGCGACGGCGGTGGCGACCTGTGGCACCTCCTTCGGGGCCGAGCACATCTCGGTGCTGCGCCGGCTGCTGATGGACCAGGACGAGTTCCGCGGCGAGGTGGTCTTCACCTTCGACGGCGACGCGGCCGGCCAGAAGGCGGCGCTGCGTGCCTTCGCCGACGACCAGCGGTTCGTCTCACAGACCTTCGTCGCGGTAGAACCGGCCGGGCTCGACCCCTGCGACCTGCGATTGGCCCACGGTGACGCCGCAGTGCGCGACCTGATCGCCCGTCGGGTCCCGATGTTCGAGTTCGCGATCAAGAGCACGCTCAGCAGGCACAACCTGGAGATCCCCGAGGGGCGGGTGGCCGCCCTGGCCGCCGCCGCTCCGCTCGTCGGCCAGATCCGCGACCGCTCGCTGCGCCCGGAGTACGCCCGCCGGCTCGCCGGCTGGCTCGGCATGGAGGTCGAGCCGGTGATGAGCCGGGTCGCCGAGGTGGCGGGCGGGAGTGCCAACCAGCCAGGTCATGGCAGGGCGGTGGCCCCGGCCCAGCGCCGGCCCGACGCCGCCGCGACCGACGCCGCCG
>JALYXH010000210.1 GCA_030947185.1 Actinomycetota bacterium
GGTCAGGGTGGCGGCCTCGCGGACCGCGACGACGAGTTTGGCGGCACCCGGCGCCGGGGCCGGTTCCGTGAGCGGGGCCGCAACCGCAACCGGGCCGACCGCGGGGTGGCCGGCGAGCGGTTCGGCAACGAGCCCGACCCGGTGATCAACGACGATGACGTCCTGCTGCCGGTCGCCGGCATCCTCGACATCCTCGACAACTATGGCTTCGTCCGGACGTCGGGCTACCTGACCGGGCCCAACGACGTCTACGTCTCGCTCGCCCAGGTACGCCGCTACGGCCTTCGCCGTGGCGACGCGGTGACCGGCGCCATCAAGCAGCCGCGCGAGGGCGAGCGCAAGGACAAGTACAACGCCCTGGTCCGCCTCGACAGCGTCAACGGGGTCGGCCCCGAAGAGGCCCACAACCGGCCGGAGTTCACGAAGCTGACGCCGCTCTACCCGCAGGACCGGCTCCGGCTGGAGACGGAGGCGGGCATTCTGACCACGCGGGTGATCGACCTGGTCGCGCCGATCGGCAAGGGTCAGCGTGGCCTGATCGTCAGCCCGCCGAAGGCCGGCAAGACGATGGTCCTGCAGGCGATCGCGAACGCCATCACGACCAACAACCCCGAGTGCCACCTGATGGTCGTGCTGGTCGACGAGCGGCCCGAGGAAGTCACCGACATGCAGCGCTCGGTCAAGGGTGAGGTCATCGCCTCGACCTTCGACCGGCCACCGTCCGACCACACCACCGTGGCCGAGCTGTCGATCGAGCGGGCCAAGCGGCTGGTCGAGCTGGGCCACGACGTCGTCGTTCTGCTCGACTCCATCACGCGGCTCGGCCGGGCCTACAACCTGGCTGCCCCCGCCAGCGGCCGGATCCTGTCCGGCGGTGTCGACTCGACGGCCCTCTACCCGCCCAAGCGATTCCTCGGTGCAGCTCGCAACATCGAGAACGGCGGCTCGCTGACCATCCTCGCCACCGCCCTGGTCGAGACCGGCTCGGCGATGGACACGGTGATCTTCGAAGAGTTCAAGGGCACCGGCAACATGGAGCTCAAGCTCGACCGGAAGCTGGCTGACAAGCGGATCTTCCCGGCCGTGGACGTCGACGCGTCCGGCACCCGGAAGGAGGAGATCCTGCTCGCCCCCGAGGAGCTGCAGGTCGTCCTCAAGCTGCGGCGCGTGCTGCATGCGCTGGAGACCAGCGCGTCGCTGGAGCTGCTGCTCAACAAGATGAAGGAGACCCGCTCCAACGTCGAGTTCCTGATGCAGATCCAGAAGACGACGGTCAGCAACGACTGAGTTGGGCCATTTGGCTTACTACGACTGATCAAGGCAGGGCTTCAGCCGGCTACCGACGCTGTCGAAGCATCGACAACAGAGTCAGCCGATCGGCCCCTTGCCTTGGACCACAGGTCTTCGGTACGGCGGCTGCGACCGCCGGGAGATATCAGTCATGGCAGCAACCGCAGCCTGGGCGTGCGCCGCCGGCCGCCGGCTGCTGACGTGCCTGGCGCTGGTCCTCGGCGCCCTGGCCCTCGCGGTACCAGCTGCCTCGGCGACACAGTTGCCGGACCCGGTCCCGACGTTCGCCTGTGCCGCCACCAACGCCGACGGAACGTTCACCTACTTCTTCGGCTACGACCTCGCCGGTACGACGCCGGTCACCTCCAAGGTCGGCGCCAACCAGGGCACCAACAACAACCTGTTCACGCCGGCGCCGGCTGACCGTGGCCAGCCCACGACATTCGCCCCGGGGAGCCATCCCAACGCGGTGTCGGTGACCACCTCGGCAACCACCCTGACCTGGACGCTGCACCGGACCGACGCGGTCGGGACGTCGAGCCAGCTGTGCAACAACCCGCCGGTCGTCGCCGAGTCCCCGGCGGCGCTCGTGCTGCCGACCGCCGCCATGGCGCCGTTCCTCGTCTGGTTCACCGTCCACCGCCGCCGCGCTCGCCACCGCACCGCCGGTTAGGCCCCCGGTGAGTGCAACCTTGGCCGTCGATGGCCCCGCGGTCATGGTCGCCGGCCGACGGCTCAGCCTGACCCCGCGGCTGCGGGCGCTGGTGCTGGTCGCCGGCCTGCTGGTCGTCTACCGGAGCGCCTTCGGCTACACCTATGTCGGCCTGTTCACCTCGTTCGACCCGAGCGGCCCACTGGTCTTCGTCCCCTTCGTCCCGTTCGCTGCGCTAGCGGTCGCCTCCATGCGCTGGCGAGGGATCGAGGACGAGCCGGCGGCGCTGCCCCAGCGCGGCGCCGATGTCATCGTCGCGGGGTTCTTGTTCCTGCTGGCCTGGATCGCCGCGCACGAGGGGCCGTACGTGTTCAGCACGGAAACCCTCGCCTGGCGGGCCGACCTGCTCTCGCTCGCGCCGTTCACCGCCGGCTTGATGGCGCTGCTGTTCGGTGCTCGCGTGCTGTTCCGGTTGCGGGCAGCCGTCTTTCTGCTCACCGCCATGTCCCCGGGTACCTACCGGCTGCTGCTCGTACCCCTGCGCAACGCCCTCGAGCATGCCTCGTTCGCGACCGTGGGGGGGTTCGACCACATCTTCGGCTTCCTCCGGACGACGTCGGCCAGCGCGATCGAGTACGTCACTGTCAGTGGGCCGGCTCACCGTCCGATCACCGTCGTCGTCAGCCAGGCCTGCGCCGGCGGTGGCGCGGTGCTTGCCGGTCTGTTGCTGGCCAGCACCGTGTGCCTGCTCACCACCGGCCGGCGGCGCGCCAAGCTGGCCTGGGTCACGACCACCATCAGCCTGTGCTGGCTCGGGAATGTCGTGCGCCTGCTTGTGCTCTTCATGGTCGGCCACCGTTATGGCGAAGCCGCGATGATGGGCGGCCTGCACGCCTGGCTCGGTGCGTTGATGCTCGCGCTCTCGCTGTCCGTGGCGCTCGCCCTCGTCGGGCCGATGGGACTCGCCTTCCTGCACCGGATCCCACACCCCACCCCGCACCGAGCGCTGTCCAGGCTGTCGGTCGGGTCACTGGTGACCGTGGGGCTCGTTGCGGCCGGCCTCGCTGTACCGGCCGCGGCGGCGACGACCCGGTACGACTTCCTGGCCGGGCAGTCCCGCGCGACTGCGCCGTCGCTGGCGGCTGCCGTCGACCGGCTGCCCGGCGTGACGCCGCTGCAGCCGGTCGCCTGGGCGCCGGCCTACTTCGGCGCCGGCGCCAAATGGCAGCGGTGGCTGGTCTTCGATCCGAGCATCAGCGACAGGAGGCCTATCGGGATCGACGTCGTGCGAACGGACCAGCCAATCCGGTTCGACCAGTACGGCCTCGCCGCCTGCTACGGGTTCCACAGCTACAAGGTCGTCTCCCAGGACAGTCACCGACTGCCCGGCGGCCGGGTGGGTGAGGCGATCACCTACCGCAACACCCAGGGGGAGTACGTCTCCGTGCTGAGCTGGCGGCAGCGTGTCGGGTCGGGTGACCTCGAGCGGCTGGTGGTGCAGCACACGTCGCGGCGGCTGGACGACCGTGACGGTGGTCGGCTCCTCCTGGTGGCCCAGCGCATCCTGTCCGAGCAGGGCCGCGCACCGGGCCGGGTGCAGCCGTGAAGGCGCTCCCGAGGCACGGCCGCAGGCTCCAGCGCTGGGACGGTGGCTGGCTGCGGGTCATCCGGCTGCTGCTTTTCCTGGCGTCCTACTTGTTGATCATGCTAGTGAGGTCGAAGGCCTTTCCGGACGGCCGAGAGCCGGTGCTGTGGTGGGAGCGCGCCATCCAGCTGCTCTCTTGGTGCTGGCTGGGTGCCCTCCCGGCGGCTCTCACCGCCCTGACGTCGTTGGCACTACCGGCGGCGGCCCGCCCGGCCGGGGCGGGACTGCCGATCGAGTACCTCGTGTGCTTCCGGGTCGTCTCGCGCGGCCGCAACGCCGAGGCGCTGGCCGAGACGGTGACGTCCATTCGCTCGACCATGGCGCTGCGTTCGCTGTTCCCGTACCGGATCGAGGTCGTCACCGACGAGCAGGTCGCGCTGCCCGCAGGGCCGGACCTGCGTGCCTACGTTGTCCCGGCCGACTACGAGACGCCGAACGGCTCGCTCTACAAGGCCCGGGCGCTGCACTACCTGTCGGAACAGTCCGACCTGCCGGCGCAGGCGTGGGTCTTCCACTGCGACGAGGAGTCGCAGGTGACCCCGGGTCTGCTCGGCGGCATCAGGGACGCGGTGGTCGAGGAGGAGATCCGGGCGGCCAAGGGCAAGACACCGCGCATCGGACAGGGCTGCATCGTCTACTGGCGCAGCCTGCGCAAGCACCCCATCCTGACTCTTGCTGACTCCCTGCGGACGGGCGACGACGCGACCCGGTTCCGTACCCAGTTCCGCACGGGCACCCTGTTCTGTGGCATGCACGGATCGTTCATCCTGGTGCGCGCAGACGTGGAGCGGACCGTCAGCTTCGACGTAGGGCTCGAGGGCTCCATCACCGAAGATGCCTGGTGGGCGTTCGCGCAGGCCTCCTCCGGGCGGGAGTTCCGCTGGGTTGACGGCTACCTGGTCGAGCAGTCGCCCGAGCACTGGAAGGACTTCGTGAAGCAGCGGCGGCGCTGGTACTCCGGCCTGTGGAAGGTCTGCCTGTACGCCCCCGCGAGCCTGGCCGCACGGGCCGCCCTTGTAATGTTCCTGCTGACGTGGGTCGTCTCGGCGGTCGGCGGCGCCTACACAGTGCTCAACCTGTTCACCGGGTTCGTCACCCCCACTGTGCCGAAGGTCGCCGGCGGCCTGGTGTTCGCCTGGTATGTGACGTCTTATCTCACCGGCCTGTGGCTGTCGCTGCGCTCGATGCCAGCCGACCTGAAGCCGAGCCTCCGGACACGGGTCGGCCTGTACTGCGCGCAGGTGCTCCTGCTGCCGGTCTTCGGCACGCTTGAGGCGGTCGGCGTGCTCTACGCCATCGTCCGTCCCGAGCGCGGCTTCCACGTCATCAAGAAGTCGCACCTGCGCGCGGCCGTTGCTGCCCTCACCGTGCCGGCCCAGCGCGTCCCGGACGACGCCGTCGGTGCGCCGACCGCCGCGGTGGACGCCTGACGGGAAGCCGGGTCGGGCCCGCGGTGTTGGTCTGACACACTGCACAGGTCCCGGTTCCCGCACCGCGGTGCGACCCGGGTCCGCTCCCGAGAGAAGGAACGCCCCGTGAAGACAGACATCCACCCGACGTACGTCGAGACGCAGGTCACCTGCACCTGCGGCAACACCTTCACCACGAAGAGCACGGCGACGAGCGGAACCATCCACGCCGACGTCTGCTCCGCGTGCCACCCGTTCTACACCGGCAAGCAGAAGATCCTCGACGTCGGTGGCCGGGTCGAGAAGTTCGAGCGCCGCTTCGGCAAGCGCCAGTCGGGGTCGCCGGCCGCCGGCAAGTCCTAGCGCACCAGCGGGGGGGGGGGGG
>JALYXH010000151.1 GCA_030947185.1 Actinomycetota bacterium
CAGTGCTGCCAGGTGCGCGGTCGCGTAGCGCTCGGCCGGCGCCGGCAGCCCGGCGGCCTCGACCAGACCGCGCCGTGCGCTGGCCAGCAGGCTGCTCGCCGCGGCTGCGGCCGGCGCTCGCCGGGTGCTCGACTGCCGTCGCGCAGGAGCCGTAGTGGCGTCCATCAGTCCGGTGCTGCCCATCAGTCCGGTGCTGCCCATCAGTCCAGGGCCCGAGCGAGGGTCCAGCAGTTGCCGAGCCAGTCGAAGCAGAGGTCGAAGACACCGGTGCCAGAGCCACGGCCGGCGGCCGCTTCCACCCGCCAGTACTCCCGTTCGCGGTCATCGACGCCGGCCGGGCCCACCGCGGCGCCCACGTCGGGAGCCGGCTCTCCCCACGCCCGCTGCGCCCACTTCGGACTGGCCGGGATCGGGCGGGTGCGCAGGCCGGTGGTACCCCCAGCCGGGGCGAGAGGCTGCTCGGTGCGAACGTCGCCGGAGGCGATCGCAGCGGCCGAGCCGGCCCGCCACCAGCCGCCGGCCTCCGTCCAGTGCGCCAGCACGGCTCGCACAAGGTAGAGCCGGTTGCGCCAGAGGAACTGCACCGGCCGGTCGTCGCGCCGGAGGACCTCGACAGGGTCGACGTAGTGCCTGGACATGTGCCACTGCTCCCCTGGGCTCGTCGGCCCACTGTCGAGCCGCCCACAGCCCGGATGGGCGCGGGTGCCGGGGGAAGGCGGCAAGCGGCGCGTGCCGGCCCGGGTGGGACGCTTCCCCACGTCACATCCGGGCCGACGACCTCGTCCCCGCCGGCCGGGGGTCGAGGCCGGCCGGTCGGGGCTGAAGTGCTCCGCTCCGGTCGGAGTCCGCGAGACGCCGACCGGTTTGTCGAACATACGTTCGAACGACTGCAGAGTAAACCCCTGGTCGGACAGGAAAGGCCGGCCGTCGTAGCGTGAGGGGGTGCGAACGCCTCTGTCCCGCCGGCTGGTCTCGCCGCCGTGGCTGGCCCGCCACGCCGCGATGGTCGGGCTGGTTGCCGCGACGGTGCTGCTGGGACGGTGGCAGTGGTCGCGCGGAACGGCAGCCACCGGCTCGGGGCGCAACATCGTCTATGCGTTCCAGTGGTGGGTTTTCGCCGTGGTCGTGGTCTACGGCTGGTGGCGGCTGATGCGCGAGGAGCTCCGGCCGCCCGAGGCCGCTGACGACGCCCGGGCCGCTCGCGCTGCTCTTGATGACTGGGCCGCACTGGTACGCCGACCGGCCACCCTTGCGCTAGACGTCGAGGCCGAGCCGGACCCCGAGCTCGCGGAGTACAACGAGCGGCTGGCGTGGCTCAATGCGCACCCCCGTCGGTGAGCGGGTTGCCGGGCAACGCGCTGAGCCGCTACCGGGTGATGGCCTACGTCGTCGGGACCCTGCTCCTCGTCCTCGTCCTCGTCGCCGTACCGCTGAAGTACCTCGCCCACCATCCCGGCCCGGTCATGGTGGTCGGCCAGCTGCACGGCTTTCTCTACATCGTCTACCTCGTGCTGGCGCTCAACCTGGCTCTTCAGCGGCGCTGGTCGCTCCTGCGGACGGCGCTGCTCCTGGTCGCCGGCACAGTCCCCTTCCTGACCTTCGTGATGGAACGCCGGGTCAGCGCCTGGGTGCGATGACAACCGTCGCGCTCAGGCGGGCCGAGCGGGCCACCCGCGGGACCAGCCCGGTGCGCGCGAACGCCGCCACCAGCTCCGGCGCCTGACGATCGCTCGTCTCGACGAGCACCGAACCGCCCGGGGCCAGCCAGGACGCCGCCCCCTCGACCACCCGGCGAGCGACGTCGAGTCCGTCCGCGCCCCCGTCCAGAGCCACCGCCGGCTCGTGCAGACGGGCCTCGGCAGGAAGCAGTGCGATCTTCCCTGCCGGCACGTACGGCGCGTTCACGACCAGAACATCGACGCGGCCCCGCAAGACGCCCGGCAGCGCGTCGTAGAGGTCGCCTTGGTGGACGTGGGCACCGGCCGGCAGGTTCCGGCGTGCACAACTGACCGCCGCGGCGTCGATGTCGGCCGCGTGCAGCACGCCCTTCCCGAGCCGGGACAGCACCGCCGCCCCGACCGCTCCCGAACCACAGCACAGGTCCACGACGAGCGGCGACTCCGGTCCGGCAATGGTGCTGCCGGAGCCGCCGGCGAGCCGTACGGCCTGCCGGACGAGGAGCTCACTGCGGCGGCGGGGCACGAAGACCCCTGGGTCCACGGCGATCCTCAGACCGCAGAACTCGGCCCACCCGAGCACGTGCTCCAGCGGCCGGCCGTCGACCCGGCTCTCGACCATGTCCACCAGCTCGGCAGCCGTCCGCGCCGTTCCGAACAGCAGGCGGGCCTCCTCCTCGGCGAAGACACACCCAGCGGCCCGCAATCGGGCGATCACGGCGAGTCGGGAAGGTGTTGACGGGACGGCCGGCACCTGAGCCCCGGACTCCTCTCGCGGCGCCGCGTCCGTGGTCCCGCGGGGATGCCCAGGGTACCGGCGGCAGCCAGCCGTCAGCAGACATGGACAGCAGACCTGGCATCATCGGATTCGACGAGGCGACGGCTCCCGTCGTGCCATCCAGATGTGCCACCGAGACGTGCCACCGACACCTGCCACCGAGACGGTTGAGGCTGCCCAGATGACCCCGTTGGCCAGGCCGGGAGCGGGCACCATCCCGGTCAGCCTGCGCCGGCGGACGGTGCCGGCCGACGACCCGTGCGGCGCCTTCCTCGCCCTGCGCGCCCAGCTCGGCGTCGACGAGGTCTTCCTGCTCGAGTCCCTCGCCGGGCCGACCGCCGACCGGCGGGCCGCCGTCGTCGGGTTCGGCCCCCTGTTGGAGGTCGAGGTGCGCGAGGGCCGGCTCGAGCTCACCGGCGTACCCGCGCTGGTCGATCGGGCCCGGAGCGCCCTGCTCGACTCCGGCACGGTCGTCGCGGCGGACGGCGACCTGCAGCTGAGGGCACCGGAGGCGCTCTGGGGCGCCGCCCGCGCGCTGCGCGACCTCTTCGACGTCCCGGGTACGTCGAACGACCGCTGGTCCTTCGGCTTCGTCGCCTTCTTCGGCTACGACACCGTCCGTTACGTCGAGCGGCTGCCGCGGCTCATCGCCGGCGCCGACCTACCGGCCGATGTGACGCTGCGCATCTACCACGGGGCGGCGGTCTTCGACCTGCGGCACGGGACCGCCGACGTGGTGATCGGTTCGTGCGCCCTCTGGGACGAGCTGGCCATCGAGGACGTGGCCGGCGCGCTGGAAGCGGTGATGCCGGCCGACCTCGCAGTCCCGACGGTCCCGCCTGTGCACTCGGTCGCCGACAGCACCGACGAGCGACAGTTCGTCGCGGATGCGCAGACGTGCCTGGACCACATCGCCGTCGGCGACATCTACCAGGTGCAGATCGGCCACGAGCTGACGGTGCACAGCCCGATCGACGAGCTCAGCGTCTACCTGCGGCTGCGAGCCCGGAACCCGTCGCCGTACATGTGCCTGCTGCCCCTGCGCGGCCGCACGGTCGTGAGCGCGAGTCCGGAGCTCTTCGTCCGGATCGAAGGTGACGAGGTCGTGATGCGGCCGATCGCCGGCACGGCGAGGCGATCGGGGGACCCGGTCGAGGACGCCCGCCGCACGGACGCGCTGCAGCGGGACGAGAAGGAGCGCGCGGAGCACATCATGCTCGTCGACCTGTGCCGCAACGACCTTGGCCGGATCGCCCGGGCCCGGACCGTGGTCGTCGACGAGATGATGGTGGTCGAGGACTTCTCCCACGTGTTCCACCTGGTCTCCAACGTCAGGGCGCGCCTGCAGGAGGGGGTGGACGCCTACGAGGTGATCCGGGCCACCTTCCCGGCCGGGACGATGACGGGAGCCCCGAAGATCCGCGCCATGGAGATCATCGAGGAGACGGAGACGCGTCGCCGCGGGCTCTACGCCGGGGCGTTCGGCCTGATGGACTTCGGCGGCTACGTCAACCTCGGGCTGGCGATCCGGACGCTGTTCCGGCGCGACGAGACCTGGACGACTCGGGCCAGCGCGGGGATCGTCGCCGACTCCGTGCCCAGCGCCGAGTGGCGCGAGACTCTGGCGAAGATGAGCGCCGCGTTCTGGGCGGTCAGCGGTCAGGAGCTGCTGTGAGCGGGCTGCTGTGAGAACAGTCATCGTCGACGCGTACGACAGCTTCGTGCACATCATCTACCAGTACATGCTCGAGCTCGACGCCGGACCGGTCGTGGTCAGGTCGGACGCCACCTCCGCCCGCCTCATCGCCGAGGAGTCCCCCGACCTCGTCGTCCTGGGACCCGGCCCCGGGCACCCGGCTGACTCCGGACACGTCGAGATCGTCCGCGAGCTGCAGGGGCGGCTGCCGATCCTGGGTATCTGCCTGGGCCACCAGGCGATCGGCCTCGCCTACGGCGCCACGGTGCATCCGGCCAAGCACCTGATGCACGGCAAGACGAGTCGCATCCGACATGACGGCAAGGGTGCGATGTCAGCCCAGGAGCAGTCCTTCCTGGCCACCCGCTACCACTCGCTCATCGTCGCGGAGGACAGCGTCCCGGCCGAGCTGACGATCACCGCCCGCAGTGAGGACGACGGCTATGTCATGGGGCTGCGCCACGTCGACCTGCCCGTCGAGTCGGTGCAGTTCCACCCCGAGAGCATCACTACCGAGTCGGGTCTGGACATCTTCCGCTCGTTCATCGACCAGCACTGTGCGGCCGCCCGCTCCTGACGCCGGTAGGCGCCGAGGCCGGTGCTAGCGTGCGCGGGATCCCCAGCGGCCCGACGCCGTCCGGGCCGCAGCAAGGGGGGCCAGGTGGCAGCGCTGGGTGAGATCGACGTCGAGGTCGAGCTCGACGGGAGCACCACTGTCGTCGGCTTCGCCGGGGAGATCGACCTGGTGACGGCACCCAAGGTGCGCACGACGCTGAGCGAAGCCATCGAACGGGACGGGCTGCAGCTGCTCGTCCTGGACATGTCCGAGGTCAGCTTCCTCGACTCGACCGGCATTGCAGCTGTCGCCTTTGCGATCCGGATGAGCAGTGCCGAAGGGGTCACGGTTCGCCTGTGCTGCATCCAGGCGCATGTGCTGCGCGTGCTGGAGATCACCGGCCTGGCCGAGCACTGGGACCTGTTCGCCTCGCGCACGGCCGCCGCCGCCGGTTAGGAGGCGGCCCACGGGTCGAGGGGCCGGCTTGGGGCGCGGCGCATACCCTCGCCACGTGGAGGACAGCCCCGATGTCCCGGCCCTGGTGACCCTGCACCTGTGGACCGTCGCCCCCCGTCGGGTGCCGGCGGCGGTCGCGCGGATGGCCCTCGACCGCGGTGCCATCCGCCGTACGCCGGGGGTCCGCTTCGCCAAGCTGCTCGGCACCGGCGACGGCCGGACGTTCACGGCTCGCGACGCCGACCCGCTGCTGTGGGGCCTGCTCGTCAGCTGGGCGAGCAGCAGTGACGCGGACCGCTTCGAGTCCTCGGCTGTGGCCCGGTCGTGGGGCCGGATCGCCAGCGACCGGTGGCGGGCCGACCTGCGACCGGTGCGCTCCCGCGGCACCTGGTCCGGGCGGCGCCCGTTCGGCGACCCTGCGGCCGCCCGTCAGGACGGACCGGTGGCCGCGGTGACCCGGGCCAGGCTCAGGGCAGCCACGGCGCTGAGCTTCTGGCGCGCCGTCCCGCCGGTCTCCGCCGACCTGCACGCCGGAGGTGGCCTCCGCTACGCGGTCGGCATCGGCGAGGCGCCGGTCGGGCTGCAGGGCACCTTCAGCGTGTGGTCCGACGCCGCGTCGCTCAACGCGTTCGCCTATGCCCGGTCGCCCCACCAGGTGGCCATCACGCGGACCGCCGAGGAGCGGTGGTACGCCGAGGAGCTGTTCGCCCGCTTCGCTCTGCTGGACGCCACCGGCAGCGTCAAGGGCGCCGACCCGATGGCAGGCTGACCCGAGCGGCTCGTGCACAGTCTCGCCGACCGGCCCTCTCGGGGGTCCTGGATGTGACAGCATCCTGCCGCGTGTCCACCCGCGCAGTGCAGCTGCTGGGGCCGCGCTTCCGCCGACTGTGGGCAGCAAGCGTGGTGTCCGGCGTCGGCGACGGCATGCTCTTCTCCGCGGTACCTCTGCTCGCCGTCCGGTACACGCAGTACCCGCTGACCGTCGCGCTGACGGTGATGGCCGAGCGGTTGCCCTACTTCGCCCTGGCTCTGCCGGCCGGCGTCCTCGTCGACCGCAGGGACCCGCGCCGACTGATGATCCAGATGGACATCTTCCGCGGGGTCGTCGTCGGTGCCCTCGCCATTGCCTTGCTGAGCTCGCGCGGCAGCCTGGGCGTGCTGGTGGTCGCCGTCCTGCTGCTGGCCTCGGGCAGCACGGTGTTCACCGCGGCGGCCCAGACGGTGCTGCCGGCGGTCGTCGGCGCCGGCGCCCTCGGCCGGGCCAACACCCGCCTCAACCTCGCTGAGACGGTCTCGGTGCTCACGATCGGACCGGCGGCAGGGGCGCTGCTGTTCTCCGCCGCTGCCGCGCTGCCGTTCACGGCCGACGCCGTCAGCTTTGTGCTCTCGGCCGTCTTGCTCGCCGGCATCGCGGGCAGCTACCGGGGCTCGCGCTCGCTCGAGGACACCTCCGTGCCTGCGCCGCTCCCCGGCCGGGTCGGTGCGGAGATCCGGGAGGGCTTGGGCTGGTTGGTGCGGAGCCCCCCGATGCGCAGCCTTGCGCTCGTCCTGAGCGGCCTCTCCGGGATGCAGGCGGCAGTCGTCGGCACCCAGGTCCTGTATGCGACCCGGACATTGCATCTGCCCGCAGCCGGCTACGGGTTGCTGCTCGCGGTCTCGGCCGCGGGCTCCCTGCTGGCCGGCCTGCTGCCGATCCCCGAGACCTGGTACACCCCACGCCTGCTCGCGGTCGGCATCGTGATCGCCAGCATCGGCTGCCTGGTGATGGCCACAGCGCCCGGGGGGATCGTGGCCGCCGGCGGCCTCCTGATCGTCAACTTCGGCGTTTCGCTGGGCCGGATCACGATGTTGACGATCGGTCAGCGGCTGACGCCGCCGCCGCTGCTCGGCCGCGTCCTCGGCGCGGTCCGGACCATGTCCGGCGCGGGGATCCTGCTCGGAACGTTGCTCGGCGGCTACCTCGCGCAGCGGTTCGGTCTGCGGGCCCCGTTCACTGTGACTGCCGTGACCTATCTGGGCATCGTCGTCGTCTACCTCGCCAGCAACCGGGCCCGCAGCAGGCGCGCTGACGGCTGAACCGGCTGACTGCGGATCGGCTGCCTGCTGGGCGGGTGCCGCCGACCTAGACTCGGGTGTCGTGCGTGACGTCGTGGTCGTGGGTGCCGGGCACAACGCCCTCGTCGCCGCGTGCTACCTGGCCCGAGCGGGCCTGGACGTCGAGGTGGTCGAGCGCGACACGGTCGTCGGGGGCGCCGTCTCGACGGTTGAGCGGTTTCCCGGCTACCGCATGGACCGCGGCTCGAGCGCGCACATCATGGTCCGCCACACGGGCATCGTCGAGGAGCTCAACCTCGCCGAGGTCGGACTCGTCTACCAGGACCTTGACCCCTGGGGCTTCGCGCCCTTTGCCGAGATGCCCGGCGGCGGTCTCACCTTCTCGGTGGACCTCGAGGCCACCTGCGCCTCGATCGAGGCGGGCTGCGGCGCCCGGGATGCGGCTGCCTACCGCGCCTTCGTCACCGACTGGGCCGACCGCAACGAGGCGGTCTTCGACGCCTTCCAGTCGCCGCCGACCGGCGCCAACCTGGGCCGGCACCTGTGGCGGACCGGCCGGGCCAGCGGACTTCCCGGCGTGGAGCTCTCCCGCCAGTTCCTGACCAGTGGCGACGGGCTGCTCGACAGCCTGTTCGACGACGAGCGGCTCAAGACCGCCCTGTCCTGGCTCGGTGCCCAGTCCGGTCCGCCCTGCTCGGAGGTCGCCACCGCCGACCTGGTCGGCTGGAACGCGCTGATGCACCGCCGACCACCCGGCCACCCCGTCGGCGGGTCCGGGATGCTCAGTGAGGCGCTGGCCCGCCGGCTGGCGTCGTACGGCGGGACGCTGCGCCTCGGCGACGGCGCGGCCAGGGTCACCCACTCGGGCGGACGGGTCAGCGGGGTCACGACGTCCTCGGGGAGCCACATCGCGGCGGGCACGGTGGTCGCCGGGTGCCATGTGCTGACCACCCTCGACCTGGTCGGAGCCGAGCACCTCCTGCCGGCCCTGGGCGAGCGGGCCCGGCGCACCATCCGGGTGGGCAACGGCATCGGCATGGTGGTCCGGCTGGCGACCAGTGCCCTACCCCGCTATCCAGGCTGCGAGGACCCGTCCGTCCACCGTTCCATCCAGCTCGTCGCCCCCGACCGGCTGGCGCTGCGCGCGGCGTACGGCGACTACCTGGCCGGCCGCCCGCCGACCAGGCCCGCCGTCCTGGCCATGACGTTCTCCGCCTTCGACGACACGATCGCGCCGGCCGGCAAGCACAACGTCACGGTCTGGGGGCAGTGGCACGCCTACGAGCTGTCGAACGGCGAGGACTGGGACGCGATCCGCGAGCGGGAAGGACAGAAGCTGGTCGACGCGGTTGACGCCGTCGCCCCCGGTTTCGCCGCCTCGGTCGAGCAGATGCACGTCCAGACCCCGCTCGACCTCGAGCGCGAGCTGGGCCTGCTGCGCGGCAACGTCATGCATGTCGAGATGGGGCTGGACCAGATGTTCGCCTACCGGCCACTGCCCGAGCTGGCCGGCTACCGCACGCCGGTGGCCGGGCTCTACCTCACCGGCGCCTCGACCCATCCCGGCGGCGGGGTCTTCGGCGCGTCCGGCCGCTCGGCAGCGCGGGTTGTCCTGGCCGACCGCTCCCCGTCGCTGCTCCGCCGGGCCGTCGGCCGGGTCCGCCGGTGAGCCCCGTGCCGGCGGGTCTGGCCGGGCTGACCATCCTGCTCGAGATCGCCTACCCCCTGTTGAGTGGCACCACCCGGACCGCCCTGACGGTGGTGACCGTCCTGACGTTCTTCGCCGCCTCGGTCAGCCACGCGGTCGTCTCGCGGGGGGTCCGCTGGGCCCTACTGCTGGTGGTCCTCACTGCCGGCGGCGGCCTGCTCGCCGAGGCCGTCGGCACCCGGTACGGCGTCCCGTTCGGGGCCTACACCTATGCAGACAGCCTGGGGCGCAAGGCTTTCGGCGTACCGCTGGTGATCCCGCTGGCCTGGACGATGATGGCCTACCCCGCGCTGCTGGTGGGCCGGCGGCTGTGCCGCTCGTGGGCGCTCGGGTCCGTCGTCGCGGGTGTCGCCCTCGCGAGCTGGGACCTGTTCCTCGACCCGCAGATGGTCGAGGCCGGGCACTGGCGCTGGGCGCACCCGAGTCCGGCACTGCCCGGCGTACCCGGGATCCCGGCGAGCAACTTCGCCGGCTGGCTGGCGGTGTCTGTGGCGATGATGGCGCTGCTGTGGCGGCTGCTGCCGGACCGGGGCCGGGAGCTCGACGACCGGGTCCCCTCCGCGCTGTACCTGTGGACCTACGCGTCCTCGGTGCTGGCCAACCTGGCCTTCTTCCACCGCCCGGGGGTGGCCCTGGTCGGCGCCGTCGGGATGGGCGTCGTCGCCGTGCCCTTCGCCCGCTCGCTCCGCGACAGACGTCACGCGTGGGCGTGATCGCCCGGACGTTTGGCCTGGCCGGGTCGGCCGGCGCTGTCGCGGTGACCGTGCACACCGCGGTCAACCTGCAGCGGCTGGCGGTCCCGCCGACCGAGCCGGCTCCCGTGCCCGAGCGGGTCTCGGTCCTGCTGCCGCTGCGCGACGAGGCGCACCGGGTCGAGCCTTGCCTGCGCGCGCTGCTGGCCCAGCGCGCGCTGCCCGACGTCGAGATGCTCGTTCTCGACGACGGCTCGGCCGACGGCACATCTGACGTCGTACGCCGGGTGGTCGGCTCGGATCCGCGGGTGCGGCTGCTGACCGGCAGCCCCCTCCCGGCCGGGTGGCTCGGGAAGCCGCACGCGTGCGCTCAGCTGGGCGGTGCCGCGACGGGCAGCGTGCTGGTCTTCGTCGACGCCGACGTGGTGCTGGCACCGTCGGCGCTGGCGGCCACGGTGGGCCTGCTGCGGGAACGCGGCGTCGACCTGGTCTCGCCGTACCCCCGGCAGCTCGCCGACGGGACCGGACCGCGGCTGGTGCAGCCGCTGCTGCAGTGGAGCTGGCTGTCCTTCCTGCCGCTGACCGCCTCCTGGCAGTCGGCTCGACCGTCGACGGCCGCCGCCAACGGCCAGCTGCTGGCCGTGGACGCCCTGGCCTACCGGCGAGCCGGTGGCCACGGCGCCGTCCGGACCGCTGTGATCGACGACGTCGAGCTGCTGCGGGCGGTGAAGAGGGCGGGTGGCCGGGGCGGGATGGCCGACGGCACAGCGCTCGCCACCTGCCGGATGTACGCCGACTGGCCCGAGCTCCGGGACGGCTACACCAAGTCGCTGTGGGCCGCCTTCGGCTCCCGAACCGGAGCCGCCGCGACCATCGGACTGCTCGGTCTGCTCTACCTTGCGCCGCCGCTGCAGGCCCTCGACGCCTTGCTGCGGCGCCGGCCGCGAGCGGCCGTCGTACCGCTGGCCGGCTATGTCGCCGGGGTCACCAGCCGGGTGCTCAGCGCGCGGCGGACGGGGGGCCGGGTGTGGCCGGACAGCTTGGCGCACCCGGTGTCGGTCGCCACCCTCGGCTGGCTGACCGCGCTGTCCTGGCGCGGGCGGCGGTCCGGCGCACTGAGCTGGAAGGGCCGGCCGGTATGAGCCGGGTCGTGGTGGTCGGAGCCGGCGTCGGCGGGCTCGCGGCGGCCATCCGGCTGGCGGCCACCGGGCACTCGGTCACGGTCTGCGAGCAGGCGGCCGAGGTCGGCGGCAAGCTCGGGTACTACGAGCGGGACGGCTTCCAGTTCGACACCGGGCCGTCGCTGCTGACGATGCCGCTCGTCTTCGCCGACCTTTTCGCCGAGACCGGCGCGCCGATCGATGCCGCACTCGACCTCACCCCTGTCGAGCCGATCGCGCACTACCGGTTCGCCGACGGCACCGAGCTGGACGCCTCGGCCGACCTCGACGTGTTCTGCGCAGAGCTGGACGGCGCTCTCGGAGCGGGCAGCGGCGCGGACTGGCGCGCGTTCATGACAAGGGCGGGGCACATCTGGGACGCCACCCGCGGCCCCTTCCTGGACAGCGCACTCACCGGGCCGCTGGGCCTGGCCCGGCAGGCGGTCCGGCTGGCCGACCTGCGCGCCATCGCTCCCGGGCGGACGCTGCGTTCGCTGGGGCAGCAGTATCTCGGCGACCCCCGGCTGCGGATGTTCCTCGACCGCTACGCCACCTACACCGGCTCCGACCCGCGGCGGGCCCCGGCCGCGCTGGCCGTCGTCCCCTACGTCGAGCAGACCTTCGGCGCCTGGTACGTCGCCGGCGGGCTGCGGCGGATCGCCGACGCACTGGCCGAGCGTGCGGTTCGGCTGGGCGCGACGCTGCGGCTGGGCACCGACGTCAGCGAGGTGAGCACCGGCCCGCGCGGCGTGACCGGTGTCAGGCTGGCCAGCGGAGAGGTGCTGGCCGCCGATGTGGTCGTCGCCAACGCGGACGCGCGGCACCTCTACGAGGACCTGGTGCCCGACCGGCGCGCCGACCGCGCCCGGCGGCGGCTGGCGCGCAGCACCCCGTCCCTGTCCGGCTTCGTGCTGCTGCTCGGCGTCCGCGGCACGACTCCGGGCCTGGCGCACCACACGGTGCTGTTCCCCGCGGCGTACGACGACGAGTTCGACGCGGTCTTCACCCTTCCGCAGCCCGTGCCCGACCCCACCATCTACCTGAGCGTGCCCAAGGACGCCGCGATCGCGCCGGCCGGCTGCGAGGCGTGGTTCGTCCTGGTCAACGCGCCACGGCAGGGGCCGGTCGACTGGGACTCCCCCGGGCTGGCCGACAGGTACGCCGACTCGCTGCTCGCGCTGATGGCCGCCCGCGGGGTCGACGTCCGGGACCGGGTGGTGTTCCGCGAGATCCGGACGCCGGCCGACCTGGAACGGCGCACCAGGGCCGTCGGCGGCGCCATCTACGGCACCTCGTCGAACGGAGCGCGCGCGGCGTTCCTGCGGCCCGCCAACGCCTCGCCGGTGCCGGGGCTCTACCTGGTCGGCGGCTCCTCGCACCCCGGTGGCGGGCTGCCGCTGGTGGTGCTCTCGGCGAAGATCGTCGCCGGGCTGGTCGGGCCGGCCGCGGCTAGCAGACCGGGCCGGCCGGTCCGGCGAGCACCCGGCGTACAGCGAGGGCGAGCTGACCGCAGCTGATGACCGACAGGCCGAGGGTCGCGGCCGCACCCAGGCCGGCGATGAGCGGCTGGTGGCCGGCGTAGAGGCCGGCGCAGAAGAACGCGACAGCGGTGACGATGATCCGGGTCGGCCGCTCGCCGATCGTGACCACGCCGATCTCGCCCATGCCGGCGTTGCCGGCGCGGGCCCGGGCGTACTCGAGCAGCGCCACCGCCGAGCCGGCCGTCACGCACAGCCAGACCGGGGCGCCGAGGCGCCACAGCGCGACGAGGTAGATCCCGTCGGTCACCCTGTCGACCACCGAGTCGAGGACGAAGCCGATCTTGCTGGTCCGGTCCTCGAGGACGGCGACCGCGCCGTCGAGGTTGTCGAGCAGCCCGGAGGCGACGACCACCCACGCCCCGAGCAGCGGCCATCGGCCGCGGGCATCGGCCAGCAGCACGATGACCAGACCGATCTCGACGCTCCACAGGGTGAGCACGTCGGGCTGCAAACCGGCCCGCGCCATCGGCCGGGCC